>JBEIJP010000698.1:0-2141 GCA_040380245.1 Acidobacteriota bacterium
ACTGCCGCCTGCTCGGCTTCGCCGGCCCGCCGGAAGACCCGCAGTGGCTCGATGACGCGGCCGCCGAGGCCCTCCTCGCGGCCATTCCCGAGGCCAACATCGCCGCCGCGCAGCAGACAGAGTTTCTGCGCAAGGTCGTCGACGGCTTTGACCACCTGCGCCCCCATCTCGACTCCGTCGCCAATCGGCGCGCGCAGGAGCTGCTCGAAGCCCACCGTCGCGTCCGGCACGCCTCGCGGACGCGCGGCGTCAGCCAGCGGGTCGAGCCGCAACTGCCCCCCGATCCGCTCGGGGTCTTCATCCTGCTGCCAGTTCCGGGGAGGGTCACCGCTTGAAGAATCGTCTCCGCCAGACCTCCCTCAACCTGCGCAGCGAGGGCTCGATCCTTCCCGTCGATCTTCTGCAGCGGATCAACGACGGCGATCCACACCTGCGTGGCTTGACGCCAGAAGACTACCACCTGCCGCCCTCCGTCCGTCTCAACGAGGCGATCAACCATTCGTGGACGCGCCTGCTCGGCGCCTGGCAGTCGTTCCAGGTCGCCCTCGGTAAGCTGCCCGAGACAGACCTCGGGACGACCCTCACCCGCGAACGGTGGCTGCTTCCGCTCTTTCAGGAACTGGGCTACGGTCGTTTGACCACTGCCCGTGCGATCGAGATCGAGGGGCGGACCTTTCCGATCTCCCACGGCTGGCAGCAGACGCCGATCCACCTTGTCAGCAAGCGGATCGACCTCGACAAGCTACCTCCCGCGAAGGCCCCCGGCGGCCGCCTCTCCCCGCACGGACTGCTCCAGGATCTGCTCAACCGGTCCGACGCCCACCTCTGGGGCATCGTCAGCAACGGCCTCCAACTGCGCCTGCTGCGCAACAACCTGCGCTTGAGCCGCCAGGCCTATCTCGAATTCGACCTCAACGCGATCTTCGACAGCCAGTCCTTCGCCGACTTTACGCTGCTCTGGTTGCTCTGCCATCAATCCCGCGTCGAGCTGGCCGACGGGGCTCCCCCGCAGACCTGCTGGCTGGAGGTCTGGTCGAAGGAGGCGCACGAACTCGGCGCCCGCGCCCTCGATCAGTTGCGCAACGGGGTCCAGCAGGCGATCGAGGCCCTCGGGCGCGGCTTCCTCGCCCATCCGGCCAACCAGCGGCTGCATGACCAGCTCCGCTCGGGCGAACTCGATCGCCAGGACTACTACCGTCAGCTGCTGCGCCTCGTCTACCGGCTGCTCTACCTCTTCGTCGCCGAGGATCGCGACCTCCTCTTCTCGCCGGAGGCGGACGAGACGGCCCGGCAGCGCTACCTCGATTACTACTCCGTCTCGCGTCTGCGTCGCCTCGCCGAGCGGCGCGTCGGGACGCGCCACCACGATCTCTATCAGGCTCTCCGCGTCGTCATGCGCGGCCTTGGCGAGGAGGGGCTGCCAGCGCTCTGCCTCCCCGCCCTCGGCGGGTACCTCTTCTCGCCGCAGGCGATCGCCGCGCTCACCGATGGCGAGATCGCCAACCAGCATCTGCTCGAAGCGATCCGCGCCCTCGCCTTTCTGCACGACGGGCAGACGCGCCGGACTGTCGATTACCGCAACCTTCGCTCCGAAGAGCTCGGCAGCGTCTACGAGGCCCTCCTCGAACTTCACCCCGTCATCCATCTCGATGCCCGCCAGTTCTCGCTGACCACCGCCAGCGGCAATGAACGCAAAACGACCGGCAGTTACTACACCCCGGAGAGCCTCGTCCAGTGCCTCCTCGACTCGGCGCTCGAACCCGTCGCTGTCGCCACCATGAACCGTGCCGCTCCTGAGGGCCGCGAGGCCATCGAGGCCGCCCTCCTTGCCCTCAAGGTGGTCGACCCCGCCTGCGGCAGCGGCCACTTTCTCATCGCCGCCGCTCACCGCCTCGCCCGGCACCTCGCCAAGGCCCGTACCGATGACGGCGAACCCTCCCCGGAGGAGACTCGCCAGGCCCTGCGTGACGTCATTGGCCATTGCCTCTACGGCGTCGATCTCAACCCGATGGCTGTCGAACTCTGCAAGGTCTCCCTCTGGATGGAGTCCCTCCAGCCCGGCAAGCCCCTCTCCTTCCTCGATCACCGCCTCCGCTGCGGCAACAGCCTCATCGGCGCCACCCCGGCCCTGCTCAAGGAGG
>JBEIJP010000699.1:0-2140 GCA_040380245.1 Acidobacteriota bacterium
CGGCGATCAGCCCGAGGATCATCGTTCCGAGGGTCGGAATGAAGCTGAGCGTCGAGTAGCCGCCGCCGTTGTGGGTGAAGGGGGTTGAGCGCGGGAAGAGGTTGAGGAACCAGGTGTCGAAGGCCCAGGCGAGGTTGCTGTTCTTGTTGAAGTGGGCGGCAAGGCCGGAGGCGTGCTGGGTCCACGTCGGCGGAACCCCGACCGCGGCATAGTCAAACCCCGCCGGCGGCAGCGGGTAGAGCAGAAACGCCAGCCAGTACCCGGCCAGGACCAGGCCCAGCGCCGCGAGGATGACCCGCATCGAACGTCCGCCAAGGGCGAAGAGGAAGAGGTAGCCCAGCCCGATCTGGCTGAGGGTGTCCTCGAAGGTCCAGCGCGTCTCTTCGCGGCCGACCGATCGCAGAAAGACTCCGAGCAGGATCAGCACCAGCGACCGCCACGCCGCGTGCATCCACGCCTGGGCCGTCGTCTGTCCGCGGCTGGCGCGGCTGGCCAGCGAGAAGGGCAGGGCCACGCCGACGAGAAAGGAGAAGGAGGGCTGGATCAGGTCGTGCAAGGTGCAGCCGACCCACTCGACGTGGCTCTGGTGGAGCGCGAGGAAGCGCCAGAAGAGGCTCTCCGGATGGGCGGCCGCGACGCGCCCGAGGTGCAGCACCTCGGCCATCATCAGAAACATGACCAGTCCGCGATAGGCGTCCATCGACGTGAGGCGCGCGGGCACACCCGTCTCCCTGCTTGCCATAGGGGCTCCTTCTCCAAAATGGACCAAAAATAGAGATGACGACGAGTCGGGAACGGCTGGGGCTCCAGCCGATCAGGCAAAGACAAATTCGGCGACGACCGGAGCGTGGTCCGACGGCTTCTCAAGGGCTCTCGGGATCCGGTCGATCCAGGCGTCGACGCAGTGCGCGGCGAGCGGCGCCGTCGCCCAGACGTGGTCGATCCGCAGGCCATGATTTCGCCGGAAGCCGCCCGCCCGGTAATCCCACCACGAGAAGTGGCCCGCCTCCGCGTGATGCCGGCGGAAGATGTCTTCCCACCCGCCCTGGCGAATCTCTTCGAGGGCGGCGCGTTCCGCCTCGCTGCAGAGAATCTTCCCCTCCCAGAGGGCCGGATCGTGGACGTCCCGGTCTTCCGGCGCAATGTTGAAGTCCCCGCAGAGGAAGGCCGCGGCGGGCGACGGACGGCCGCCTCCCGCGAGGCCTGCGAGGCCTGCGAGGCCCGCGAGGCCCGCGAGATAGGACTTCAGTTCGGCGAGCCAGCCCAGCTTGTACTGGTACTTTTCGGAGCCGACCTCGGACCCGTTGGGAATGTAGACGTTGACGACACGGATCGGCATCGGGCCGACGATCGTCGCGGCGAGCAGCCGGCGTTGGGCCTCCGGCGCCTCCCCGGGAAATCCCCGCTCGACCTCTTCCAGGGGGTAGCGGGAGAGGATCGCCACGCCGTTGTAGGTTGGCTGTCCGAAGATGGCTGTCTGGTAACCGCGCGACTCGAACGGTTCGCGGGGGAATTTCTCGTCAATGCATTTCGTCTCCTGCAGGCAGAGGACCTCGACCCGGTTGCCATCCAGCCAGTCGAGGACTTGCGGCAGTCGTACCCCAATCGAATTGACGTTCCAGGTGGCAATCTTCATGACGTCGCTCAACCCACGACTCCAACACTCCCCTGCCTCAGGACGGGACAGGCGGTCATCTCACTTCTCGAAGGCGACCCACACAGTAGCCCGTTTTCTCGAAAATCGCAAAGTGATTCCGGTGGCCCGTTCTTCCCCTGTCAGGCCCCGGCGGCAGCCTTCACGAGAGGGGGACGAGAGGGGGACGAGGGGGACAGGAGAAGGGGCTCGAAAGCCATCCGGCGAGGCTGTATACTACCGGGCATCGGTCTCAACCCGGGGAGAGACCAGGTGGGTCTGGGGCAGCCTGGACGTTTGCCAGCGTAAGAGGAGGGGAAATGGGATTGATCATCGGGTGGAGAGAGAAGCGTCGGCGGCCAGGTCGTGCGGCTCAGGAGGGGCGCTGGTCGAGGACGCGCCGGCGGGCGCTGGCCGCAGGCATCGCCCTGCTCTTCGCCGTGGCGGGAGCGACCAGTCCCGGGAACGCCTTTCAAGACCCGGCGCTGCCGCCGCCGCCGCGGCCGA
>JBEIJP010000700.1:0-2138 GCA_040380245.1 Acidobacteriota bacterium
CCAGTTCCCATAAAGCCAGTGACCAGGGTCGGCGCCCCCTCGTAGACGTCCGGGGTCCAGAGGTGAAACGGCGCGCTGCCAATCTTGAAGCCAAAGCCGACCAGCATCATCGCCGCGCCGAGCAACAGCAGGGAGGGAAACTGTACGGTCCCTGCTGTGATCGACTCCCGGATCCGATCGAGGTTGGTCGATCCAGTCGCCCCATACGTCAGCGCCATGCCGTAGAGCATAAAGGCCGTCGAGAACGCGCCCAGGAGGAAGTACTTGAGGGAGGACTCGTTGGCTCGCACATCGTAGCGACGGTATCCCGCCAGCACATAGGTCGTGATCGAGGCGATCTCCAGCCCGAGAAAGATCGTTACCAGGTCTCCGGCTGAGACGAGCAGCAACATTCCCGCGGTCGCGAAGAGCAGCAGCGTGAAGAACTCCCCGGGCGGCAACCCTTCGTCCTTCAGAAACTGTCCGGCGAGAAGAACCGCGAGGATCGCCACCACCAGGACCGTCGAGGCGAAGAAGATACGCAGCCCATCGACAACGAGCATACCGCTGAAGTAGCTGCCCGACTCGACCCCGGTCAACGAGATCACTGCGGCGAGCGCCCCTCCCAGCCCGATCAGGGCGACCAGGGCGTTCGCCTGACCTTTGCCCTTCGTCGAGAAGGCGTCCATCAACATCAGCAGGACTGCGACCACCGAGACGATGATCTCTGGCGCAATCGCCCAGTAGTTGAGTTGTAAAGATTCAAGTTCCATAGGTTTCCGCTTCTATCCGGGCCAGGATCGGCAACAGATTGACGATCTTTACCAGCCTTCTCCCCCGCACCTCATCCGCAGGACAGGCAACAAGATCAGCGACGAACGATCGATTCGACCGTCTCCCGAATGCGATTGACGGACCGCTCTGTCCCACGCAGGAAGAGCATCGGCCCTACTCCCATGACGATCGCCAGAACAACGAGTGGAATCAGTGCCGCCCGCTCACGCCAATTCATGTCCTCCAGCTCCGCGTTCTCCTGTTGACGAATCTCCCCAAAGAGCACGCGCTGCAACATCCAGAGCAGGTAGACCGCCGAGAGGATCACCCCCGTCGCTCCAAGTACCGCCAGCATCTTCGCGTGCGGAACCGTCGAACTGAAGGTCCCGATCAGGATCAGGAACTCTCCGATGAATCCGTTGAGCAGGGGCAGCCCGAGACTCGATAACGCCACGACGACGAACATCGTCGAATACTGCGGCATCGGCGTGGCGATTCCGCCATAGTCGGCGATGCGGCGCGTGTGGCGGCGCTCGTAGATCATCCCGACACAGAGAAAGAGCGCCCCGGTCGAGATCCCGTGGTTGAGCATCTGGTAGAGCGCGCCCTGCATCCCCAGCTCCGTGAAGGAGAAGATCCCCATGACGACGAAGCCAAGGTGACTCACCGAAGAGTAGGCGACCAGCTTCTTCATATCCGGCTGGACCATCGCCACCAATGCCCCGTAGATCACCCCAACCACTGCCAGCCCCATCACCCACGGAGCCGCCTGCTGCGACACCTCGGGGAAGAAAGGCAGATTGAATCTCATCAGGCCGTAGGTCCCCATCTTGAGGAGGACACCCGCGAGGATGATCGAACCGGCCGTCGGCGCCTCGACGTGGGCGTCCGGCAACCAGGTGTGCAACGGGAAGAGCGGCACCTTGATGAAGAAGGCCAGCGCGAACGCGCCCCAGAGCCAGGACTTGACCGCCTCCGGGAAGACCGTCTTCCCGGTCTGAATGTTGCGGGTGATCTCGACGATGTCAAAGGTCGTCCCACCGTTGTAGAGGTAGACGGCACTAATCGCGATCAGCATCAGCAGACTGCCAACCACCGTGTAGACGAAGAACTTGACTGCGGCGTAGATGCGCCGCTCCCCTCCCCAGACGCCAATCAGGAAGTACATCGGGATCAGCGTCACCTCGAAGAAGAGATAGAAGAGGAACATATCGAACGAGACGAAGACTCCGAGCATTCCCGTCTCGAGGACGAGCATGAAGAGCATGTACTCGCGGACGCGCTTGTGGACGTGCCAGCTCGCCAAAATCGCGATTGGCATGAGGAAGGTGCTCAGCAGTACCAGCCAGATCGTGATCCCGTCGATGCCGACATAGTACTGGACC
>JBEIJP010000701.1:0-2137 GCA_040380245.1 Acidobacteriota bacterium
GATGGAGGAGCTCGACCGCTGGGCCCTCGCCCAACTCGACGAGGTGACGCGACGGATCCTCGCCGCCTACCAGGCCTATGACTTCACCGAGGTCTACCAGGCCCTGACGGCCTACGCGACGATCGAACTCTCTTCGCTCTACTTCGATATTCTCAAGGATCGGCTCTACACCTACGCGCCTGGATCGCGTGGTCGTCGCTCGGCCCAGACGGCGCTCTACGAGATTGTGCATCGCCTGACCCGCTTGATGGCGCCGATTCTCGCCTTCACGGCCGATGAGATCTGGGAGCACCTCCCCGGGGCACTGGCCGAGGCCCCGTCGGTTCACCTGTCCCTCTTCCCGGAAGCTGAAGAGCGGTGGCGCGATACAGCTCTGCTCGACCGCTATCAGCGGCTCTTCGAGCTTCGGGGAGCGGTCACCAAGGCGCTGGAGGAGGCTCGTCACGCCCGCAGGATCGGCTCTCCGCTCGAAGCCGGCGTGGTGATTACGGCCGATGCCGAGACCCGCTCCTTTCTCGACTCTTTTGGGGCGAATCTTCGCTTGATTCTGCTGGTCTCGCAAGTGACGCTGGTCGAGGGAGACTCATTCGCGGTCCGCGTCGACGAGGCGGAAGGGGTCAAATGCGAGCGGTGCTGGCACTATACCGTCGATGTCGGGGCTGACCCAGCCTTCCCCGGGGCGTGTCAACGCTGTGTTGGCCACCTGCGGGAGATCGTCGCGTCATCCGGGAAGGAATAGTCATCGAGATGGGGCTCAGACTCCGATATCTGCTCCTGACTACCCTGATCCTCCTGCTGGATCAGGGGACCAAGGCCTGGGCACTCGCCCGGTTGCGGCCGGTGTACATGATCGAGGTCATCCCGGACTTCTTCCGCCTGACCTTTGCCACCAACCGGGGAGTGGCCTTCAGCCTCTTCGCCGATGGGCCGGAGGGAACGCGCTACCTGCTCTCGGCCATCGCCCTCCTGGCGGCGGTGATGGTCACGTTCCAGCAGTGGCGGATGCCCGCAGGCCATCGACGGGTGCAATGGTCGCTCTCGCTGCTCCTCGCAGGGATTCTCGGGAATCTGATCGACCGGATCCGTTTTGGCGAGGTGATCGATTTTCTCGATTTTCATCTGGCGGAGCGGTATGCCTGGCCGACATTCAACATTGCTGACGCGGTCATCTGCGTCGGGGCGGGGCTCCTGGCGATCGAACTGTTGCAAGAGGAACGAAGGGGGCGACGGGATGTTTCCTGAACTGTTCAAGATACCTGGGACAGAGCTGACGCTCAACAGCTATGGACTGCTGCTGGCGCTCGCTTTTGTGCTCGGGTTGCTGTTGATGGGCCGATTGGCCGAGCAGGACGGACTGGAGAAGGCCAAGGCCTATGACCTTGGCCTTTGGGTGCTGGCGGCGTCGTTGATTGGATCGAAGCTCCTCATGGTCTGGACGGAGTGGGATCTCTACTACCGCGATCGTCCGGGGCAGATCCTCTCTCTCGACTTCTTTCGCTCCGGTGGGGTCTTTTACGGCGGTTTTCTGGGCGCCGTGCTCGCCTCGGTGATCGTCATGCGGGTCTATCAGCTGCCGTGGTGGCGGGTCGCCGACGCCTGTGCCCCGGGGATTGCCTTCGGGCAGTTTGTTGGTCGGCTGGGCTGTTTTGCGGCGGGTTGTTGCTGGGGCAAGCCGACGACCTCTTTTCTGGGAGTTCAGTTCTCGGAGAAGGGGCACGAGGTGACAGGGGTGCCGGTGATGGTCAGCCACCTCAGCGACCCGGTGCAGCAGAACGTCTGGGCGGAACGACTGGGCGGGATCCTCTCTCCCCTCCGACTCCACCCGACACAGCTCTATGAGTCGGCGGCCACGCTGCTGCTGACCGGCCTCCTCTGGCTCCTCTTCCGGCGGCGCCAGTTCACCGGCCAGATCATCCTCGCCTACGCCATGGCCTACGCCGTCATCCGCTTTGTCATCGAGTTCTGGCGAGACGACTGGCGTGGGGAGATCTTCACCCTTTCGACCTCCCAGTTTGTGGCGATTGGGATTTTTGTGCCCGCTCTCGCTGCCTATCTGGTCCGATGGAGACGCCGGTCGGCGACGTAATCGATTTCGATCTTCTCGACACATCTATGCGACTCGCCTACTTTTCTCCAC
>JBEIJP010000702.1:0-2134 GCA_040380245.1 Acidobacteriota bacterium
GCCTACCAGCGAGGGCTGGCGCATGGTGGTCATGGCCATTCTCTCCAACCTCTTCTTCAAACTGGCCACGGTTCTCTTCCTGGCAGATCGGGTTCTCAAAATTCGGGTTGGCGTCGTCTTTCTCGCGACGATCGGCGTCGGTGCGCTGCTTCTGCTCTGGTGAGCAGGTTGAGCCGGCCGGAGCGGATCAAAATGAGAGTCGAAGGCCACTCCAGATCCCACGGGGAGCGCCCGGGGCCAGGAAGGTCGATCCGGTGACCGGGTACTCGCCGCCGATCTCGCCAAAGGGACGCGCGACAAAGTTGCCGCTGGCGTCAAACCCGGTGTGGCCGAGTTGTGCGGCCGTGGAGTAGCGACGATTGAAGAGGTTTTGGATCTGGACGAAGAGTTCGACCCCGCGAAGAAGTCTGTAGCGACCGCCGGCGGAGACGACAGTGTAGCGGGGGGAGACCCCTTGACCCAGATAGTACCTCCCATCGGGTTGATGGCGGTTGTTCTCGTTGCCGCGGGCAAAGGCCTGCGAGGTTCCGACAAGTCCCGCGTGGAGCGTCAGGCGGGAAGTCGCCTGCAGATCGGCGAAGGCGTTGAGCAGGTGGCGTGGGATCAGTGGGATCTGAGCGCCGGGATCGATCTCGATCGCACCTTCCAGACCCGGGATCGCTCCGTCGTTGGTGCTGTTGCCGGTCCCTCCGACCCGCTCGGGGCTATCGAAGATGGCGTTGAGCAGGGTGTAGTTGGCTCCCACGCCGAGACGTCGGAACCGTCCCTGGAAAGACCCTTTCATCCCTTCGCGCCGGGTGCGGCCAAAATTGCGAAAGTATCCGAAGCCGGTCTGCCCCGAAGCGACAAAGAGGAGATCCTGGTGGTTGACGGTATGAAACCATCCCAGATCCCAGCGGAGACGCCCTTCGAGTTCCCCGCGGAGGCCAGTTTCGACGGTGCGGGTCACCACCTGATCGAGTGGGGGATCACCCGCCAGCGCATTCGGAAGGCGGCAGGGAAAGTTGGGGTCGGCGCAGCCCAGCTCGATCGAGGTAGGGGCGCGGCTGCCCTCTGTATAGGCCGCGTAGGGGTTGAGCCAGGAGTTGTGCCAGTAGGTCAGTCCGATCGTGGGGTTGAAGCGGGCAAACGTATGTCGCCCGGTCAGTGACCCGGGCCCTTCGAGTGGGAGGATGCGATCGCGGTTGTCGATCGTCGTGCGATTGTACCGACCGGAGAGGGTCAGTGACGTCCGACGGGCAATCGCCCAGGTGTCTGTCAGGTAGAAGCTCCCCGTCCAGACGCGCCCGTGGAGGTCGACCCGGGTGTCGTACGGTTCGTCATCCGCGCTTCCCCCGCTGACCCCGTCGCCGAAGGCGTCGAGTGGGGTGATGCCGCGGTCCGGGTTGAGATATCCCAGTTGCGAAGATTGGTGAAAGCGGATCCAGTTGCGATCATAGGCGAGGCCCCCCGTGACTTGATGGCGCTGTCCACCGAGCGTCCCGGACCAGCCGAGCTGGACGGCCCCTCCGGCGTTCGATTGCCAGGAGCCGGTGCGATTGATCAGCCCGTTGCATTTCTCCGCCGGTTCATCGCGCAGCAGGACCTGGGCGATGCAGCGCCAGAAGGGGAAGGGGCTGTTGGCAGGCGTCAACGGACCGGTCGGAACATTCCGGTAGCCCGCCTGGGCCAGCGCGGTCCGCTCCTCCGGGTCCAGTCGATAGACGTCCTCGGTGAGCGACTCCTCGTTGATGTCGCCGTTGAAGGTCCGCGTGCGAATCTGTCGGCCATAGACGTTCGCCGCGAGGGTCAGCTGCCGGCCGATCGCGCGACGCAGCGTCAGGTTGAGCCACGGCGCACGGTTGGCGGTGATGTCCGGTTTGGTGTAGACACTGCGGTAGTTTCCCGCGAGCAGCCGCTGCTCCTGCAGTCCATTGCCGGTGAGGCGGTTGTTGGCAAACGCCGCCGTCAGCCCGAGGATCGTGCCCTTTCTCTCCCAACTGCTCTTTCCGAAGAACTGACGGACATTGGAGGGAGAGTCGGTCCGCCACCCCTTCTCGAAGAAGAGAGTGCTGGCCAGATACCAGGCCAGTCCGTGGGAGGTGGCTCCGCCGTGCTCCAGGTCGGCGGTGGCGCGCCCGAAGCTTCCCCCGCC
>JBEIJP010000703.1:0-2130 GCA_040380245.1 Acidobacteriota bacterium
ATGGTTGGCGAGCAGTCGCAGGTAGTTGTCGTGATACTCGAATGAGGCGTAGAGATTCATCCAGGCTTCGTCGAGGCGACGCCGCGTCTCCGGATCGACGAGGTGGTCGACCACAAACTGGTCATCCCGGATATATTTGATCTTCTGGACGAACTCGTCGTGCTCCGGGACGTTATAAGTATTGTCGAACGGCTCAGGGATTGGATCCTTGTCGGCCGGGGTCGGTTCACCGTGCGAGTTGGGAGGGGTCAGCCGGACGTACTCCAAGACGCCATCGCGGAAGGCGCGGTAGCCCGGGCTCTTCATCTCCCCGATCAGCGCGCGGGTCGGCTGTCCGCGTGTTCGGCCATCGGCTCGGTCAGCGACCAGCAGGCGGGCGACGTGGTCCCGGTTGCCAGTCAGCTCGGCCTCGAACCGGAGCTCGAGCCGGTCCTCGGCATTCCAGGCTGGATCTCCAGGCAGCTGAAGCTCGATCGAGGTCGACCCGGCCGCGACAAAATCGTGCGGCCCCAGCTGGACTCCCTCCATCGGCTGACCCAGACGCAGTCTCCCCGCCGTTGCCGGCGAGACCAGATTCCCCAGCGGAACCGGTGGGTCGGCCGTCACCCCCGGCGGACCGTTGACCCGCAGTCTCTTGTAGAGCGACAGGTTGCGCCAGATGATCTGCGGCTCCCCAGGGATTCGTGGATTGACCGCCTCAACGTTGAGGAAGATCGTCAGCCGTCGCTGCCCCTTCTCCCCACTGACCGAGAAGGGACGGAAGTTGAACGACACTTTCGGCGCGACATTGAGTGTTCGATCGGTGAACTCGAGCGGACTCTCGTCCCCCGCTCCCCCGGCCGCGACATCCCCCCGGGCAAAGAGCCAACTCGGCCAGGTGACAAGGTACTTCTGGATCTCCTCGCACTCCTTCCGGATCGACCGTTCGAACTCGGGGTGGAGGCCAGCCGTCGTGGGGGGGGCGAGCCGTTCCCACCGCGCCGCCGCCTCCGACAACGGATGGCCCAGTGGCCGCCCCTGGCGCGGGCGGTTGAAGACGTCGTTGATGTGGGTCGCAAACTCTTTGGAGATCCCCTCGGCCGTCGCCAGCGCGGCAATGGTCGTCGACGGACGCCCCAGCGCTGCCCGGTGGCGATGCTGCCAGGCGACGTAGAGGGCACGTCCATACTTATCGAGACCGAAGGGGCGTCCCCCCTCGCCGGAGACGGTGCGGAAACCGGATCTGGCATAGATCCCACGGATCCGCTCGATCGCCGCCAGCTCGAAGCCGGTCTTGCCCGGGTCGGTGAAGAACTCCAGCGGCCCGGCGCCGATCACCGCGTGGTCGGCCACTTTCCGGGCCGCGGCCAGATAGCGCTCGAGCGTCGCGTCCTGCATGAACTGGACTTCGCCAAAGCTGGCAAACCCTTCGCCTCCGACCGAGTCGGTGGCGGTATCGATGCCGAGCGCCGCGGTGTCGATCGGCACTCCCGTCAGGTCGTGTATCGAGTGACGATACTCTCCGCTGGTCAGCCGGCGAACGGTCACCTCTCCCGGGTCTCCCGCATGCCGCCGAGCGTGCTCGTCGATCGTCCCGCGCACCCAGTCGATCACCTGTCGCCGGTCATCCTCTCCGGGGGCTGGCGCCCCCTTCGGTGGCATCGTCTGCTGCTCCAGAACGGTGATCACTCGCTCCCATTCCTGAAAATGTTCGCCGGGAGAGCGCTCCTCCATCAGCTTGGCGAGGCTCAATCCCCCCTTGGGAGCCGTCAGTCCGTGACAGGCAAAGCAATGCTGCTCGAAAACCGCCCTGGCAGCCTGGCGCGGATGGGTATCCACCGCGCGTCGACCGTTCGGCAGCGCCAACCCGGCCACGATGATCGCAATCCATATGGAAATTCTTGATAGACGCTGTCTGCTCATGCTGGTGAAGACCTCGTCAAGTAGCGTTGTCTGAAATTGTGATCTGGTGTCGCCCCCTGACCGGCGCGCGACGAAGACGGGAATACGGTAGCCCAACCGGCGGTGAATGCAAAGACAAAACCACTCAAAATGTTCTCCCATGAAAATTGACCGGCGCCGGGTCAGCACTTTGTAAGACGTCAAGGGGCTGAGATGCCGGTCTGTTCATCGCGATTGCAAAACTCTCGC
>JBEIJP010000704.1:0-2129 GCA_040380245.1 Acidobacteriota bacterium
CCCATCCGTTGATTGACTAACTGGCTGGTTGATCGGTTGAATGACCGACAGTGGCCGCTACGCCATCTTCTCTGCGAGACGGCGCTGCAACAGGGGCAGCACCTTGCGGTAGTCCTCGACGATGCCAAACCGGCAGTGACGAAAGATTGGAGCTTCCGGATCGAGGTTGATGGCGGCAATGACCCTGGCCTCGGAGATGCCGGCCATATGCTGACTGGCCCCCCGAATGGCGACGGCGAGGTAGAGGCTCGGGGCGACTTTGCGACCGGTCTGTCCCACTTGCCAGGTGGGAGGACACCAGCCGGAATCGCAGGCCGCCCGGGAAGCGGCCGTCTGGCCACCCAGCAGCGTCGAGAGTGACTGCAACTCGGCAAACGGCTCCGGGCCTCCCAGGCCCCGGCCGCCGGCGACGATCACCCTGGCATCTTCGAGACGGGCTTCCGTCGCCGCCTCCTCGATCCGCTCGCGAATCCGGACGGTGGGTGGCGCATCGAGAACCGGCTGGAGAAGGCCCGCCTCGACCGACACCGGTTGACTCGTTCGCGATTCCTCACTGGGATCAGGCGGCGCAAAGGCCCGTGCCCGCAACCAGACAACTGCTGGAGAACGCCGCAGCCCAATCGTCGCGACCGCCTTGCCGCCATAGACGCTTCGCTGCGCACGGATCTGCTGGTCGACGACTTCGAGCGTCGTCGCGTCCCCGACGGCGCTTCCGCCAAGCCGATGGGCCAACCGGGGCGCCATCTCCTGACTGGCGGTCTCGTTGCCGAGGAGAATGGCCGCCGGCTGCCGGGATCGACCGATCGCGGTGAGCGCCGCCAGTGTTCTCTCTGGTTGATCGTGGCCCACCTCGGGCAGATCGACAGTCAGAAGGGAGTCGGCCAGCGGTGCGAGCAGTCCCATCAAGGCAGCGGTCGGCTGGCCCAGAGAGACGGCCTCGAAGCTCCCCTCGAGCGACTGCGCGAGACGCCACGCCGCTCCGACCAGCCCCCGCGTCGCCCGGTCATCGGTCGCCCCTCTCGGAAAGATTGCCAGGACTCGCTTCATGACGATCGCACCACCTCGAGTATCCGTTCGGCCAAATGGTCCACCTTCTCCTCCAGTGTCTCTCCCGTCACCATCTGACAGACCACTTCGCGGGTCGGAATGGCGAGATCGACGACCTCGTAATAACTCCCCCCCGACCGAATCTCGGCAGGAGAGACCGGGAGGCTGGTCAACTCCTCCAGTGTCCAGCGCTGAATCGGTTGTCGTGAGGAGAGCATGATGTCGCGTGTCTTGGGGATGCGCGGCAGATTCTGGTCATCATTGGTGATGGTCAGCACCAGCGGCAGTGGCGCCTCGACCCGCTCCCAGCCGCGGTCTGTCTGTCGGCGCAGCCGGACAGCCCCGGGCGCCTCTCCCGGCTCGATCCGGTCGACAAAAGAGAGCCCGGGAAGGCCGAGTTCCTCAGCGAGTAGTCCTCCGGTCTGCCCGACTCCCCAATCGCCAGACTCTCTGCCCAAGAGGACCAGATCGACCTCCCCCAGTTGGCGAATCGCCGCCGCGAGAACCTGCGCGACTGCCAGCGGATCGGGATGGCGATGGCCATCGTTGACGACCCAGGCCGCGGCATCGGCTTTCATCGCCAGAGCCTTGCGGAGCGCTGGTTCACCGCTCTCCGAGCCTTCCCCTGGCGCGTAGATCAGCACCGTGATCCGCCCCCCCTGACGATCCCGTACCTGCAGGGCCGTCTCCAGGGCGTTTTCACAGAAGATATTGGTCACCCAGGCGGCCCCTCCCGAATGAGCCTCCTTGTGTTCTCCGTCAAGGCGGAAATCCCGCGCCGGAATCTCTGGGTCGAGAATTTGTTTGAGACAGACGACGATGTTCACGTTCAGTTTTGCGGTTAATTGGAGGTCGTGCTATTTATGTCAGCGCCGATCGGGCCAGGCGAATGGTGACCCGACCGGGCGCTACTCTACGTCCGGGTTCGTGCCAGTGTCAAGCCAGTGGTCAGCCCGTGACTACGGTAGACCGGCGAGACCTCTCTGGTGGTCGATCCAGGTGGAGGAATGCCCTCTTCGCCTTGCCCTTCGCGATCCCGCCGGATCGATCGACGGCAACCGAAACGGGGCAGCGGCGGTGTC
>JBEIJP010000705.1:0-2126 GCA_040380245.1 Acidobacteriota bacterium
GGCCCTTCGGCGGAGCGGCTCTCTGGCGGGACGCGACGGGATTTGCACTTGACGGATGGCTCTTCATGGCTTGGCTCCCCTTCGTTCTGGCCAATCGTTCCCGGGCGTCCAGGGGCTCTCCCGTCAACGAGGTGAGAAAAGCGACCAGATCGTCACGATCCTGACGCGTCAGCGCCAGGGGGCGAATCTCCGGATCGAGTTGCGGGTTAGAGTTCCCTCCCCCGACGTAGAAGTCGACGACCTCGGTCAATGTTCGCAGGCTCCCGTCGTGCATGTAAGGGGGCGTTTGCGCGACGTGGCGAAGGCTGGGGGTGCGGAAGGCGCCGCGGTCACGCTCCAGCCCGGTCTGCTGAAAACGTCCAAGATCTGTCAACTCGCCCTCCGCGTTCATCCCGACTCCAAGATTATGAAAACGCCCGTCGGTGAAGAGGGCATCGCGGGGCCCGATCGTGTGGCAGGCCGCACAGTTCCCCCGGACCGGATCGGTAAAGATCGCCAGACCGCGACGGGCCGCCTCATCGAGCGCGGCCGTCTCTCCTCCATAGTAGAAGCGGTCGAAGGGAGAGTTGGCGCTGAGCAGCGTCCGCTCAAAGGCGGCGATGGCGTGGACCAGCCGGCGCAGGGTGATCGGCCCCGACCCGAAGACCTCCGCGAACCGGCGCCGGTAGGCGGGATCGCCGGCCAGACGGGCGACGGCGACGTCGTGGGGCAGATTCATCTCTCGCGGACTGGCGATCGGTCCCTTGGCCTGCTCTTCCAAGCCCTGCACCCGCCCATCCCAGAACTGGGCAGGGAAGTAGACCGCATTGAGCACCGAAGGGGTATTGCGTGTCCCTTGCGCTCCGCCTACCCCGACTGCCACCCGGCGTCCGTCCGTGAACCACCCTTCCGATCGGTGGCAGCTGGCGCAGGAGAGGGTTCCATCGCTCGACAGGCGCGGTTCCTGGAAGAGATCGCGCCCAAGCGAGACCAGCTCTCCCGTCAACGCAGTCTGCGTCGCCCCCGGCAACGTCGGCAGACCCAGCGGGACTTCGAGCGTGATCCCCTCGCCACGCGGTTGCAGCCGATCCTCGCAGCCGGCCAGGAGAAGAAGTCCCACCCAGAGCACCGACCACAGTCGTCCCTTTCGCCGAATTTGATTCCTCTGATTGCCGCGCACGGACTCTCCCTCCTTTTCGACTCACTGCCCGTATGCCTCTATGTCCGTATGATAGACGACTTCTCGATCCGGATACATCTCCGACCACTGCCGGGCAGGAGATCTCCTTGTCCATCTCGTCAGGGCCGTGACGCTCGCTGGAATGTCGACGTTCAAACTTGGTATAGTGTCTCGCGCTATGTTGCAAAATTGATTCAGAAGGGGAAAAGGGGGACGAGATGGCAGGACAATTCACCGGACAGGTCGCCGTCATCACTGGAGGTGCGGCAGGGCTGGGGTTTGCGATCGCGAGCCAATTGGCGACGGAGGGAGCGCGCGTCGCGCTTCTCGACCTGGACCAGGCAGCGCTGGATGCCGCCTGCGCGACCATTGGCCCGTCGGCCAGAGCTTACCGCACCGATGTGACGCGGGAAGCCGACGTCGAGGCGACGATCCAGCAGATCCTCACCGATCTGCAGCGCATCGACATTCTCGTCAACAGCGCCGGGGTGACGGGGCGCACGGGCATCAAGACCCACGAGGTCGCCCTCGACAACTTCCGCTTCGTCTTCGAGGTCAATGTCAACGGCTGCTTCCTGACCTCCCGGGCCGTCCTGCCGACGATGCTCGCCCAAGGCTATGGGCGCATCCTGCACATCGCCTCGATCGCCGGCAAGGAGGGCAACGCCGGAATGCTCGCCTATTCGGCCTCGAAGGCGGCCGTCATCGGAATGACCAAGGTGCAGGGCAAGGAGTACGCCGAGAGTGGGATCACCGTCAACGCGCTCGCTCCGGCGGTCATTCGCACCGCGATGGTCGACGCCCTCCCCGAGTCCCAGGTGACCTATATGACCGACAAGATCCCGATGAAGCGCTGCGGGACGCTCGAGGAGATCGCCCATCTCGCCACCTTCATCGTCTCGCCCGGTGCGAGCTTTACCACTGGCTTCACGTTCGATATGACCGGAGGGCGCGCGACCTACTGAAC
>JBEIJP010000706.1:0-2122 GCA_040380245.1 Acidobacteriota bacterium
AGTCGGCTTGAAGGATCTTCCCGCCGGCTTCACCGCCACTCGCGGGGTGATCCGCGAAGGGAGCAATATGGTGACGCTGCTGCTGCGTGCCGCGCCCGATGCCCCGTCAGCGACCACCTTCCGACTTCAGGTCGAGGGGATCGCCAATGTCAATGGTCGCCGGATCGTCCGCGCTCCGCAGCTCAGAACCGACCTTGCCGTCGTGACCGTGACCGGGCCGCAAGCCTTGCCGGAGCTTCTGGTCGCGACCGGCGAACCAGTGGTCAGCCTTGAACCTGGCGGCAGAGCCTGGGTCTCGATCAGCATCAAACGCGAGCGTGGATTCAAGGGGCGTATCCCCTTCGATATCCGCAATCTTCCGCACGGGGTGATCGTTCGCGACGTTGGCCTCAACGGGGTAATGATCACCGAGGATGAGACGACACAGCGCTTCGAGCTCTCGGCAGAGGCATGGACGCGGCCGGTCGAACAGCCGATCGTTGTTGTCGGGCGCATCGAGACCGCTTCACCGCTGCGTTCCGAATTTCCGGCCGCCCCATTCACCCTTGTTATCAAGGCTGTTACGTCGCCGAAGATCGCGAAAGGGAATTGAAAAGAGCGATCATGGCCAGAATCCTGACGACGCTTCTCATCGCCGCGCTACTCGCTCCAGCCGTCGATACCCGGCCGCTTCCGTCCCCGGCGAAGAGGCCGAACATACTCTTCATTGCCGTCGATGACCTCAACGACTGGATCGGGCCGCGCGGCGGCCATCCGCAGGCGCAGACGCCCAACTTCGACCGGCTTGCGCGTCGTGGCCTGTCTTCACCAACGCACACACGCAGGCGCCACTCTGCAACCCCTCGCGGACGAGCGTCCTCTCCGGCCTTCGTCCATCGACGACCGGCCTCTACACGCTGCTGCCCGGTGTTCGCGCCGTGCCGCGCCTGCGGGATCACGTCATGCTACCGCAGTATCTTGCGTCACGCGGCTATCGGACCTTCAGTACCGGCAAGATCTATCACGATGGCTCGATCCGTCCCGAGGATCGCGCGCGCGAATTCAACGGCTGGGGCACCAACGGCCCGATGCCCTATCCGCCGGCCAAGCTGGTCAATACTCCGGATACCATCAGGGCCATGGATTGGGGCGTCTTCCCGGACAGTGAAGCGAAGGATAACACACAGGCCGACTGGCTGATCGCCGATGCGGCCATCGACTACCTGCGGAAGGCTCCAGTCGACCAGCCCTTCTTTCTTGGCGCCGGTTTCCGCCTGCCGCACGTCCCCTGCTTTGCTTCGCCGCGCTGGTTTGAGCAATACCCGGAGGCGACGCTCCAGATGCCGCCAGTTCTGGCGACCGATCGTGACGACATTCCAGACTTCGCCTGGTACCTCCACTGGAAGCTGCCGGAACCGCGACTCTCGTGGCTCAACTCAGTTGGGCAGTGGCGCCCCCTCGTCCGCGCCTACCTCGCGAGCATCAGCTTTATGGACAGCCAGCTCGGTCGCATCCTCGATGCACTCGACGCCAGCCCGCACGCGGCGGAGACGATCGTCGTTCTTTGGTCCGATCACGGCTGGCACCTCGGCGAAAAGGGGATCACCGGCAAGAATACCCTCTGGGAGCGATCGACGCGTGTCCCGCTCATCTTCGCCGGTCCGGGGATCGCGAAGGGAGCGAGATCCGCTCAACCCGTCGAGCTGCTCGACCTTTACCCAACTCTCGCCGAGCTGAGCGGCGGCGAAGTCCCGCGCGATCTCGAAGGCCACAGCCTCGTTCCGCTGCTCCGCAATCCACGCGCGACCCGGCCCTGGCCCGCCATCACCACCCACAACGAGGACAACCACAGCGTGCGCTCCGAGCGTTGGCGCTACATTCGCTACGCCAATGGTGAAGAGGAGCTCTATGACCTGCGCCAGGATCCAAACGAATGGAACAACCTTGCCCGTAACCCGAACCCACGCCACCGGACACTCATTCGTCAACACGCCCGCTGGCTGCCGAAGAGCAACGCTTCACCGGTCGCCGGCAGCGCCGCAAGGCTCCTCGTCAATCGCAATGGTCAGTGGTTCTGGGAGGGAAGGCTCGTCAACCCGGAAGAGCTCGATCAGTAAACGGAATTGCAACCACTCCGATGGGC
>JBEIJP010000707.1:0-2121 GCA_040380245.1 Acidobacteriota bacterium
CTCCCGTAGCATCTTGGGGGGAATCACCCCAGTTCATTGGAGAGCCTAGGAGTCCTCTTCCCCTCGCCACCTAAGCATCGCGAAATAGGCCAACAGTCCGAAGGGACCCAGCAGGAAGGTCAGCAGCATGCAGGGGACTACCCAGGCATGCCCGATCCCTCGCGACTGCGCGTCCCGCAACTCCCACGTCCCAATGAAGAGGTCGAAGGCGAGATAGTGGATCCAACCCGTGAGGACCGCCCACTCCGACCGAAAGAGGAGCTGCACCTCCGCGAGGGAGCCAAAGCCCCCCTCGGCCTGCCCAAAGGTGCTGATCATCAGTACGACGTAACTCCCCGCCAGGAGCAACGGAATCGCGCCCGAGAAGACCAGCCGGGCCGTCCACCCCCAACGCGGCGCGAAGACGAGCAACACCCACCCGATCAGGGCGACGCTATTCGCGATCAAAAAGATCTGTTCCGGCAGGTTCATCTCTCGATCCTCTCGTGCTCGATAACGGTCTCCCTCGCCGCCAGCCCCCGTCGAACTGGCGCTGACTCCACCTCAACCTCTCTGATCAAAGCTTCAGGTATGCCACCTTCTCACCTTCCGGGCAAGGGCATAACGTCTGTCCAGCCGCTCCCGAAGCGAAAATTGACAGCCGGGGAGAGGGCGTGCTACGGTCAAATTGTTTTGATCAACAGCGAGCCATCCAATCCGTTCGGAAACGGTCCCAGGAGGGCGGCCGCGCGCGCCCCTGGTCAAGGTTCAGGTCTGCCCTGGCCGGCAATTCGGGGCCACGGCCTCCTCCGCACCTTTGTCGAATACGGGATCGCGCGGGCGGTCCTGGGAGGCGCGACGCTGCTCCCCCGCTCGCTGGCGCTGCGCTTCGGATACGCGATCGGGACGCTCGGCCGCCTTCTCCTGCCCCACCTCCGCCAGCACGCCGCGACCAACCTCCGGCTGGCCTTTCCGGAGATGGGCGAGAAAGAACGCGACCAGATCGTTGGCGACGTCTTCCGCTCCCTCGGACGGCTCCTCGCCGAGGTCAGCCAGTTCCCCCGCTTGAACCCCGACAACATCGAACAAGTGGTGCGCTACGAGGGGCTCTCCCATTTTCTCGACGCCCAGGCGACGGGTCGCGGCGTCATCTTCCTGACCGGCCACCTCGGCGCCTGGGAGCTCTCCGTCTATGCACATTCGGTCTATGGCTATCCTTCATCCTTCCTCGCCCGCCGGGTCGACAACCCCCTCGTCGAACGCCTGGCGGAGCGCTACCGGACGATGTACGGCAATCGGAGCATCGACAAGAAGACCGGCCTGCGCGAGGTGATCCGCACCCTCAAATCGGGAGGCGTCGTCGGCATTCTCGCCGATCTCAACGCGCTGCGACCGGAAGGGATCTTCTGCGACTTCTTCGGGACTCCCGCCGCGACTCCCGTTGGGGTCGCCACCCTGGCGTTGCGGACCAACGCCGTCGTCCTCCCCGGCTACCTCGTCTGGGAAGAGGCGGAACAACGCCACGTCCTCCACTTCGAGCCTCCCGTCGAGACGATCCGCACCGGGGATTGGGACGCCGATGTGCAGCAGAACACCGCGCGCTACACCTCGCTGCTGGAATCGATCATTCGGCGCTATCCGGGACAATGGCTCTGGATCCACCGGCGCTGGCGAACTCGGCCGCCCGGCGAGCCGGACATCTATTGAGGAAGGCTGGCCGTCCTGGAGTTCGGCATCCGCGGCTCTCGTGAGGGTGGAGCTCCCCCGGCCCTCCTGGGGGCACTATCACGCCTGGCGAGGTGTCCACGAAAACGGGGGAAGTCCACATCGTGCTTCAGCAGAGCACATAACCCATGTGTCTACGAAAGTGGGGGAAGCTCATTAGGCCCCTTCCGCGCCAAGTGTCTTGGGGGGTGGCATCTTCCTCGCGCTGTGGCAGGCAGCCGTGAGTTTGCCGAGCACTTCCGACGGGTCTTGGAGTAGTAGTTGGTTGTTGATATTGCTGACGATGAACTAACAGTTATAGCATCAACGCCAAATTGAGGTCTAGTGCCTGTTGAAGGTCCAATATAATAAAATCTCCATAAAAGTTGTACTACAGATTGTCCATTTGCACCAACTGGTAAAGTAACTGTTGTCATA
>JBEIJP010000708.1:0-2119 GCA_040380245.1 Acidobacteriota bacterium
CGCGGCCGAGTACGTCACCGATCTCGAGTCGCTGCGAGAGCTCGCCCCCCACTTCGAGGAGTGCCGTCGACGCAAGGGGCTTGCCAGCCATCCCCCGTATTTTCAGATTCTGATCAGAGCCGAAGTCAAAGACAACTTTCCCATTTCGATCCGCTATGTGACCCACCACGACCTCGACATGACCCCCTGGCTCGGTCCAAAGTAGCTGATCAGACGACTCTTCCTCCTCAGGCCTCCGGTGCCATCGCGTGGCGATGCGGATCGCCCTCCGTGAGGATCAGTCCAGCCGGCCAGGCCAGCTCGACGCCGCGCCGCACCAGGAGCAGTTGAAAGTCGGCCAGCGCTCTCCGCTCGGCCCGGATCTCGCGGGGCGTCCGATTGGTCCGCACCGCCTCGGCGGCGAGCGCGCCCGCCGCCTCCCCGATATTCCACTCTACCGGGTGGACCCGATAACAACCATTGGTAATATGGGTCGTCCCAATGTTCTTGCAGGCCGGCAGGAGGTTCTCCATCCGCACGGGGATCAACGCGCCGAGAGGCAGCTGGAAGGGAAGGGACTCGACGTCAAGATAGTTGTCGCCGCCCGTCGTTGGGTGGAGGTCGATCCGGTAGCAGCCGATCCCGACCGAGTCGAAGTAGGCGACCCCGAGCGTCTGCCCAGGCCGGTGCGCCGCCGCCAGATGGGGCTCGACGATCGTCGTCTCGGCGCGGATCCGGCGCGACTCGCGAATGTAGGGCATCATCGCCAGACCGCGCGCCGCCGGGATCCCGCCCGTCAAATCGCCGCGCAACCGCAGCCCGGGCCAGCCCCTCCCCCCATCCGGTCGCGGCGCCTCTGTCTGCAGCCAGTAGACGAGCGAGCGGCTCTGCTCCCGCGCCTCCGCCAGATGGAAGAGCCGATCCTCCTCGCTCGCCGTGCAGAGGTCTCCCCGCAAATAGTCCGTCTGCGGCCAGTTGACGGTCGACACATCGCTCGGGAAGGCGCCGTCGACAAAGAGGCTCCGGTCGAGGATCCGCCGGTAGGTCCAGAGCCCGGCGAAGGCGCGCGAGGGCTCCCGATGCGGCTCGAAATGGTAGCTCATCGGTCGCCCCTCTCGTGGGTGCGTGATTGTCCACGAGAGCAATGGACCAGGCCAGGCCGGTTGCAGCTCGGGCGTGTAGTCCCGCCAGAAGTCGTAATGGACGGGCTTTTCGATCGTGTGATCTTCCCCTTCGTGGTGATCGAGCAGAAAGCAGAACGAGAAGCCCTGCGCGTTGTCGGGCCGGGCTTCTTGACCCGCGCTTGGCTCGCCGGTCTCCCGCTGCGCCTCCGATCCCGTGACGTACTCCGTCCCGGTCAAGGGCAACAACTCCCCTAACTCGGTCGCGTCGATCACATAGTCCGCTTCGATCGAGCACTCCTCGCCGGTCCGCAGATCGAGCAGGCGTACCTCCCGGACACGATCCCCGACGACCATCGCCGCCGTTGGCCGGTGATGAAGCCGGATCTCCAGCCTCCCCGCGCCGCGGTGTGGGGCGAGCATGCCTTCGAGGACTGCCAGGGCGACCAACGGCTCGTGGCAGAGGGGCGAGACCCATCCATTGCCCGGATTGAGCCGAACCGTCTGCCGCGCCTCTTCCCGCAGCGGATAGTGCTGGCGGTAGTAACTGCGCACCCCCTCACGAAATCGCCGGTAGGACGAGGTACATCCCCTCTCCTCGATCCAGCCGTGCTCATCGGGGGGAACGGCTTGCGAGGTCAACTGCCCCCCAATCCAACTCGACTCCTCGGTGAGGATGACTTGCCGGCCCGCCTCCGCCGCCGCCAGTGCCGCCGCACAGCCCCCCACGCCTCCTCCGACGATCAGAATGTCTGCTCTTTGGTTCACGGGGTTTCTCCTGTTGGTGAATAGGAAGAATAGGAAGAATAGGAAGAATAGGACGAATAGGACATATAAGACATATAGGTCCTATCGGTCCTATCCGTCCTGTCCGTCCTATCCGTCCTATAGGTCTTATCCGTCCTATTCTTCCTATTCGTCCTAGTCTTCCTATTCACCCACCGGAGAAACCCCGTGAACCAAAGAGCAGACATTCTGATCGTCGGAGGAGGCGTGGGGGGCTGTGCGGCGGCACTGGC
>JBEIJP010000709.1:0-2110 GCA_040380245.1 Acidobacteriota bacterium
CACCGGCAAGCTTGTCGTGTTTGATAACTTGATTGGGGAGGTCGAGGTTCTGGAAATTCAAGACGGTGGCGTCGTTCGAGCCAGATTCTCGTCCTCGACTGACGATACACCGAAGGCCGGTGACAAGGTCACCAATTGATTGATGGCGATGTTCTATTTTGCCTGAGGGGGGCGACCGTTTCTACGCTTACGGACTACTCGCGCGGTATGGAGATGACTCAATCCCGAAGGTGATAGCCGGTTGCGACCGCCATCCGTGGGTGTCCTGTTAAGGGAGAGGCTCTCCAGGCCCCCTCCCGGCGAAGGTCAGACACTGAGGGCTGCCGTGATCCCGGTAAAGAGCAGGATGATCGAAGCGAAGAAGAGGTAGAGCATTCCCAGCGTCACCAGCTTGGCCAGCGTTCTCAGCCGGGATTGTCGGTAGTAGACCCGCAACCCACGATAACAGTACCAGGTCAGCCAGCCGGAGAAGGGGAGGAGGGACCAGCCCTGCAGGCTTTGCGGCAGGCCAAAGTCGATCAGGTTCAGGATCGTCAGGGCGAGAAACGCCGCGCTGTGGTTATGGATGAGGAAGATCAGATGCTCCGCATAGAGTCGCCGGGGCCGCCAGTAGAAGGCGAGCATGAGGCCGCCGAAGAGGGGGAGGAGTACGAACATCGCCTTCGGCAGGTTCTCGAGAAAATTTCGGGTAAAGCCGGCACCGCCCGCCTGGAGATCCTGAACGACCCGGCCACAGGCCGAGCGGACCATCGGCTGGACTGTGGAGACGAAAGGGCCCTGATAGATCAATTCCTGGCAGCCAACACTCTTGACTTGCAGGTCGAGTTTCGTCTCCGTCTTGCTGGGCCCGAGGGCCAGGACGAGAAAGAAGGCGACGCTCAGAATGAAGTAGAGGCGGATTGGAGGAAGATAGCGCGCTCGCCGACCCGCGAAGAAGTCGACCGTCAGGATCCCTGGCTGGAGGAGCAGCATCCGCAACGTCTTCCAGAGGCGGGAATCGGCGTGTGTGACCGTCTCGACCACCTCCTCGGCGAAATGGCCGATCGTCGGAGGGTGGGGATCGACTCGTTGCCCGCAATTGGAGCAGTATTCACCAATCAAATTCACATCACAATTGGGGCAGACTTTGCCTGCGATGGGCTCTGCACTCGATTGGGTAGCGGTCTGATTCATAGTCGTGCACGTCGGTTCTCGGTCGCTGAGCCAAGGGTCGCCAGAGCGGATTCTGTTCCATCCAGTCGAGCATAGTCAAGCTCCCGGTCTGACCGGAGCGGCCACACAGCCACGCGCGCCAGTCCCAGGTTTGCCGCCGGGTCTTCGTCATCGCGAGCTCCGGAGGTCAGGGCAGACGCGCTTTGATTTAATCTTTATTTAGGGTTTTCCTGACCTTTTCTTAAGGTTCCGTTAAGGTCGACTTAAGCTGCTGGGGATATGCTGACCCATCAACAGCATATTCACAAATCTCATTGTCACCAAAGCGGGGGGGAAGAATGTCAGTTCGACTGGAGTGCGAAGGAAGAGCAGTCCTTGCGATAGTTCTGGCAGTGGTAGGGCAGATCCTGTTAGCAAGTGGAGTGGCCTTGGCCCAATCGGAATCGGGGAGCGCGGCGATGGAGGGGACGATCACCGCCCCGGATGGCCGGCCGATTGCCAGGGCAAAGGTGGAGATCCGCAGCCAGGAGACGGGCTACACCCGTTCATTGATCACCAGCGATCGTGGACAATACCTCGCGAGTGTCCTCCCGGTTGGCCTCTACACGATCGACGTCAGCGCCGATGGGTTTGCCAAGGTTCGGCGCGAGTCCGTCCAGCTCAATGTTGGACAGGCAGAGCGGGTCGATTTGACGTTGCCATTGGCCGCGGTGCGTGACGAAGTGACCGTCAGTTCGGCGGAGTCGACCGTCGATACCGAGGAGCCAGCGACCGGTTCGACGATCGGGCAGGAGGCCGTCACCAACCTGCCGATTCGGGGTCGAAACTTTACCGACCTGATTCAGTTGACCCCCGGCATCATTCAGGAGTCCGATCGGAAGGGCCTGGTCATCGCGGGCCAGCGTTCGATCAACTCGAATATCGCGATCGACGGAGCCGATTTCAATGACGCCTTGCA
>JBEIJP010000710.1:0-2107 GCA_040380245.1 Acidobacteriota bacterium
AGGCGGCTGCTGTCCCGGCACTCCACCTGCGAAGACCGTTCCGGCTACCATCATCAGCAGCAGGGCTGCGTATCTGCCGGGATACCTGACGGCGTTCATCGCGACTCCTTCCCTGGCGCCACTCTCTGGAGCCAGTCGAGGAGGGAGGTCTTGTAGAAGGCCCACTCGGGGTGGCCCTCCCAATTCTCCAGGCCGTGGGGAGCCCCGCTCAGTTCAACAGAGGTGACGTTGGCCCCCACCTCCCGGAGCCGTTCGACCATGGCCTGGTGTTGCGGGTAGAGCCCGTCTTTGGTTCCGCACACCAGCAGCATTGGAGGCAGCGGAGGTCCATTCGGCCTGACCTGGGCCACCGGAGAGTACGTGGCCAGCCGTGCCCGCTCCGCCTCCCCGTACGACTCCATCCCAAAGAGCCGGCCCGGAATCGATCGCTTCGTCAGTGGGCCAGGGCGCGCCATGGCTGTCAGGTCATAGACTCCGTAGAAGGAGACCACCCCGGCCAGTCGAGTCTGCGGCGGCGAGAGAAGGGAAGGGGTGGTGGCCAGGAGCGTGACCATCTGGCCGCTGGCCGACTCCCCGAGCAGGACCAGTCGGGTAGGATCTAGACGAAACCGCTCGGCCTGGGTGGAGATGAAATGGAGGGCCCGGCGCAGGTCTTCGATCTGCTCTGGATGTTGGACCTCCGGCGTCAGCCGGTAGTCGATCGAGAACCAGGCCCACCCGGCTTCCGCCAGGGGACGAAAGAGCGGGGCGACATAGGTGACGGGATCGCCCGCCTCCCAGCCGCCGCCGTGCACGATCAGCACGGCGGGGAAGGGGCCGGGCCCCGCCGGCAGCCAGGCATCCATCGTCTGCCGGGTCGCGGATCCGTAGCGAAGCCCCTTCTGGAGGGCGCCCGCCGACCCCTCTCGCCCTGCGACCCGGCGTGCCGGTCTGGAGGACGAGGGGAGGAGCCCCGTCACCTTCTCGATCCACTGGCGTACCTCCTCCCGGTAGCCCCATTGCGAGGTCGGCCACCAGTTCTCCAGCCGGTGCGAGGCCCCCTCGACGATGATCTCCTCGCAGCGACCTCCGAGGACCCGGAGTGTACGGCAGAAGGACTGGGCCCGCTCGACCGGAACCTCCGTGTCCGCCCCCCCGTGCACCATCAGCACGAAGGGACGATCGGGTCTCTTCTCCTCCCCGGCTGGCGACGCCCCCAGCGCTCCAATCTTGCTCATCTCCGGGTAGCGCCCTCCCATGAGCAGCAGCCCGAAGAGTGGAGACGCGCCGGGCCGGGTGGCGACCTCGATGGCCAGGTCGGCTCCCGAGTCCTCCCCAAGCAGCAGAATCCGCGAAGGATCGATCCGCAATCGGCGCGCGTGGCACTGCAGAAAGGCGATGGCGCTCTCGATGTCGGCGACGGCGGCCCCCGTCCGCTCTGGTCCTCCCAATGAATAGTCGATCGAGAACCAATGAACCCCCGACTGGGTCAGCAACTCCAGAAACTGTCCGACAAAGGCTACCCGGCTCCCCGTGGCGCCGCCCCCTCCGTGAATGACCATCACCGCTGGTCGCAGCTCTCCACCGGGTTGCAGGTAGGCGTCGAGGGCCCGCTCTCCCCCCTCGTCCCGGCGATAGACGATCTCTCCGAGCGCTCCCGGGACGAGGTAGTTCCCGGCCGCGTGGCCCACCTCAAAGGGGAGGCAGCGGGGCTCTTTCGCGAGAGCCTGCCCGCTCGCCGCACTCGACCAGCCTCCCATCCCGACCAATCCCAGAAGCAGCGCGCCAGTCCATTCCAGAAGACGCCTCGCGGCTCCCTTTCCCACTGGCCGCACTCGTGAAGACTTGCCCGGATCACTCCTCATCTGATCTCCTTCTGCCTTCTCGCCAACCACAGGCGGCAGACTCCCTGCTTGACCGACTTCTCCCCGATTCCGTATCCTGACAAGGTTGTCAGGCAGGACGATCTTTGGTGTGGAATCGCCACTCCCTTGACTCCGGACAGGCCAAAAGCAACCATGCATTTGCATTGGTGTACTTACATTGGTCGACCGTAAGAATCGAGCCGGGCATTCGAATCATGCTGGGAGAAAAGTACATGATCAAGAATCTGGTGAAACACGGGAAT
>JBEIJP010000711.1:0-2107 GCA_040380245.1 Acidobacteriota bacterium
CAGATCTACCTGGGGCAGCGGGGCGGGTTTTCGATCAACGGATTCGGCCAGGCGGCGCGGACCTATTTTGGGAAGGACATCCGGGCCTTGTCGCTGCACGAATCGGCCCTGCTTGCCGGGATCGTGAGGAGCCCCAACTACTACTCCCCCTACAACCAGGAGGAGCGGGCGCGGAGTCGGCGGAACCTGGTGCTGGAAAAGATGGTCGAAGTTGGCTATCTCAGCCGAACGCGGGCCGACCAGACCAAGCAGATGCCGATTGGAATCACCGGGAGATCGCTTGGCGTCAATGTTTCGGACGCACCCTACTTTGTTGACTACCTCATCCGCCAGCTCGACCGGCAGTACGCGGGGGACGAGCCGTCCCTCCGCTCGCTGCGGCTCTACTCGACGATCGATCTTCAATTGCAGCGGGCCGCCTACCAGTCCCTGACCCGGAACATGGCCGAAGTGGAAGACCGGATGGGCAACGAGTGGCGGGAGACGAAAGGGCTTCAGGCGGCGCTCGTCGCGATCCATCCGCAGACGGGTGAAATCCTGGCGATGATCGGGGGGCGGGACTACTCGACGAGCCAGCTCAATCGGGCGACGGACGCCCGTCGACAACCGGGCTCGGTCTTCAAGCCTTTTGTCTACGCTGCCGCGCTGTCGCTGGCGGAGAGCGGAGTCAAGGACGCGATCACCCCGGCGACGCTCTTTCTCGACGAACCCAGAACGTTCGAATCGAACGGGGAGCCGTACGCGCCGCAGAACTTTGGGGACTGGTTCGAAGGGCGTCCCTTGACCGTACGGGACGCGCTGGTCGAATCGAAGAACGTCATCACGGTCGAGATTCTGGAGCGGATCGGGATTGCGCAGCTGCAGCAATTTACGGAACGGGCGGGGCTGACGGGAGTCCCCCCATACCTGTCGGCGGCGCTGGGAACCGGCGAGGCGACACCACTGCAGATCGCGGCGGCCTATACTGCCTTTGCCAACGAGGGCAAACGGGTTGTGCCGGTGTCCCTTCGCCGCATGACGACACGCGAGGGCATCACCCTCTTCGAATCGACGAGTGAGACGCGGGAGGTGATGAGCCGGCCACTCGCGTTTCTGATGACGTCGATGATGCAGGATGTGCTGAGCCGGGGGACCGGCGTGCGCGTGCGGCAGCGGGGATTCACCGCGCCGGCGGCGGGAAAGACGGGGTCGTCGCGTGACGCCTGGATTGCGGCCTACACTCCCCATCTGGTCTGTGTCGTCTGGGTTGGGTTCGATCATCATGCAGACATCAGGATGACGGGCGGGGCCATTGCCGCGCCAATCCTGGCCGATTTCATGAGTCAGGCATTGCGTTTTCGCCCCGATCTCGGAGGAGAGTTCACGGTCCCAGAGGAGGGGTTGGTCTCCTACCCAATCGATCCAACGACAGGACAGATGGCCACACCGGAGACAAAAGGAGCGCGGAACGAGTATTTTCTGACCGGGACGGGGCCGGCGGGGGAAGAGGGGCAGTACTTACCGGACCATTCGCTGGGCGTCGAGTCCGTGCCGAGCGACCGAGAGAAGGACGGCAAGCGCGTGGGAGAAGGCCCCAAGATCCCGGTGGCCAGTGCAGCCACGCCGGTGGGGGCCGCCTCCCGGCGTGGGGAGGAGCCCCGGCGGGGGAGAGGAATGGAACGGGAGCGTTCGATCTCCAGCCCACCGCGCCGACCGACCCCGACTTCGACCCCGACTTCGACCCCGACTTCGACAACGACAGCGGGAACGGGCAGTCCTTCTTTCCTGCAGCGCGTGGCACGTGCCTTTGGCCTGGAAGGGGGAAAAGTCGGGGAGACAGCCGTCGCGGCGGGAGCCGTCAAAGAAGTGCGACCCACCCAGAAACCGACGCGACCTCAGGCACGGCCCAGCCCCGAGAAGAGAACCCCGGCGACGCGTCCGCGGCGCGTCGCGGACGTTCGTCCGAATCCTTCTCCGAAGCCTGCCCCCAAACCGTCCGCCAGGAGAACCCGGGAACGACTGGTGAAGAGCGCCCCGTCGGCGCCCTCTTCGGTCGCTTCGTCGCCGCCGTCTCCAACGGTGCAGCGCCCCCGGGAAGTGGGATTCCGGCTGACTGTCTGTGAAAAGA
>JBEIJP010000712.1:0-2103 GCA_040380245.1 Acidobacteriota bacterium
GAACGACTCGGAGTGAAAATCATCAGTCCGGGGATTGCCGCTGATGAAGTTGTTCTGCTGCTGGGTGTTGCCGACCTGGTTTGGCAAGGGGTAGTAGTTGAGGTAATTGCGAGCGATCGGACTGATCCGGTTGGCCGGAATGATGTTGCCGGGGAAGGCATCCCGCCGGACCCGACTGCCATCCGCCCGCGCCGTCGCGGGATCGTAGATGACGATCGACGGAAGCAGTTCCGAGAAATCTCCCTGCCGCATCTTCGCCGTCGGAACGGTGAAGAGCCCTGGCTCGGGAAAGGTGTTCTTCAGTCCCTCGAACGCGAAGAAGAAGAAGCTTCGATTCCGACCGTCGTAGCCAAACGGTCCCAGCTGCTTGGGTAGCCAGATCGGGCCCCCGATGGTGAAGCCGTAGCGGTTGTAGCGCAGGGGGTCACGATCCGCCCTGCCATCCCGGTCTCGATCCCGAGACGGGTTGGCCGCCAGATCGGTGCGGTTGAGAAAGAAGTTGTTGGCGGAGAGGACGTCGTTGCGCACAAACTCGTAGGCAGTCCCGTGAAGCTGATTGGTCCCGCTCTTGAGCGTCACATTGACGGTGGCGCCCGCCGTGTGGGCGGTCTGCCCATCGTAGGCGGCCGTCTCGACCTTGAACTCCTGCACGGCGTCGGCGGGGGGGACGAAAGCGACGCGACCACCACCGCCGCCGCTCGCCATGTTGGGACTGCCGTCGAGGGTAAACTCATTACGTCCCGGGGCCCCATCGGCGACGATCGCCGATGTCCCGGCGTTGTCAAACGGACGGGAGAACTTGAGGTCTCCGGTGTAGGCGATTCCGGGCGCCAATCGGGAGAGGACAAACGGGTTGCCGTCGGAGAGAGGCAGCTCCGAAATTCGCCGCTGATCGATCACCTGCCCCGCCGAGGCCGAGGTGGTTTCGAGCAAGGGGGTGTCAGCGGTCACATTGACTGTCTCCTGGAGGTCCCCGACCTCCAGCGAGAGATCCAGACCGACGCGATCTCCCACCCGGATCTCGATATTTCCCCGAACGGTCTTTTTGAACCCCGTCGCTTCGACCTCGACCGCGTATCGGCCCGGGAGCAGGTAGAGGACCTTGTAATCCCCGTTCTCATCGCTGGTCGCCGTCACCGCGACGCCCGTGCCGGTGTTCTTGACCGTCACCTTGGCATTGGCGACCGAGGCCCCCGAGCCCTCGACGATCCGTCCGCTGATCTGTCCACGAAACTCCTGCGCCAAAGCTGACGGCGCCAACGAAAAGACCAGTCCCAAAACCCAGATGGGAATGGTTCGAAACACACCCTCGAATCCCTTACCGCGCTTCCATCCTGTCCTCATGAGAGGCCTCCTTGCATCGGTTGCTAACTAGACGATCCAGCATATCGATCGCGAGGTTCTCCCCGCTCGCCCTCGATCTGAGGGCGCTGTCGTTGTTTTGGATCTCGCTCGTTGCCTCGTTCCTGTGCGATCACGGCGTACAAACCGGACTCCCTCTCCCGCCAGGAGGAGTGTATCCCTGGCCATGCGGGGAGGGACTACAGTCGATTTACGAAGAAGCGGCCGCCAGAACAGCAGCCCAAAGACGACCGGAGTATAGTGCAGCCGCGCTCATTTGTCAGCCCTCCTGACCAATCAGGCAGGCAGTGCCTCGAGGAGGCGGTCGATCTCAGATGGGAGATTGTAGAAGTGGGGAGAGATCCGCAGGCGGCCCAGGCGGGGAGTGGTGATGACGTCCTTGGCTTCGAGGAGTTGATGGAGCGCCTCCGCCGAGTGGCGCGGGTGGCGGCAGCAGAGAAAGGAGGAACGCTCACCCGGTCGAGGGGAACTGACGACTTCATAGCCGCGTGATTCCAGTCCCCGGCGGAGATAGCCGGCCAGATCGAGCAGATACTGTTCAATCCGCTCCGGGCCAGTCTCGAGGAAGAGATCGATCGCCGCCCCCAGCCCGACAATGCCCGCCGTGTTGAGGGCGCCGGGCTCGAAGCGACGCGCCCCGGGCGCCAGTGGCCTTTCGGTATGGCTGAAGGAGAATGGGTTCTCGACCGACATCCAGCCAAGGACGGTCGGGGTGATCCGGTCGAGGACCCCTCGACGAAC
>JBEIJP010000713.1:0-2103 GCA_040380245.1 Acidobacteriota bacterium
CCTCATACCATCCTGCAGTCGACCTCAACACTGCTCTGACGAAACCAAAACGAGAGAATCACTCTGATTGACCAGACCTTACTCCCAAGCCTTGACCGTCAAAACCCGCATACTAGCAACGATCTCCCTCCAGCGCAAGTCCACATTCCGACTTTCACCTTGAGATCTCCCATTTTTTTCCACAGGGTGCTATTTTCGCGCCCGGAGGAGTCCTTTCAGCTCGTCCATGAACTCGGAGAGGTCCTGGAATTCGAGATAGACGGAGGCGAAGCGGACATAGGCGACCTTATCTAGTTCCTTGAGGCGGCGCATGATCATCTCGCCGATCTTGGCGGTGCTGCGCTCGCGCTCGGGAGAGGTCTGGACATAGGCCTCGACGGCGTTGACGATGGCTTCGAGTCGATTGGTGGGAACGGGGCGTTTCTCACAGGCGCGAAGGAGGCCGGCCATGACCTTGTCGCGGCTGAAGGGTTCGCGGCGGCCATCTTTCTTGATGACCATATAGGGGATCTCATCGATGCGTTCGTAGCTGGTGAAGCGGCGCTCGCACTTGAGGCATTCGCGGCGACGTCGGATGGCATCGCCCTCGCGAGACTCTCGGGAGTCGACCACCTTGTCCTCGATGTGGCCACAGAAGGGACATTTCATTGTGGGGGGCCTCCCTCGGCGGAAGATGGGTGAACGGAAGGCTCGGAGGATTGCTCGGAAGCGAGGGCCTCACGAAGTCGCCGGAGCGGCAGGTCGTCCCGGATCAGAAAGTAGAGAGCCATGAGAAAGGGGGGCCCGAAGGCGATCAGGTGATAGACGATCGCCATGCTGGCCGCGAGGTTGGCCTCTACTCCGAGGAATTCGAGCCCGGCGGCGGCGGCGGCGTGAAAAGCGCCGGCGGAGCCTCCGGGGGTTGGCACGACCGAACCGACCATGCCAAATCCGAGAAGGAAGATCAGCTGCTGGAGTGAGAGAGGCGCCTCGAAGGCAAAGGAGATAAGCCAACTGGCGACGATCCCGGTTCCCCAGACGAGCCCGGTCGTGGCCACGGTCAGGGTCAGGGCACGAAGATTGGTCAGCACCGCGAGACTGTCAGTGAGATGGTGCACAAAGTTGAGTACGGGTCTCATCACGCGGGGGGCCAATGGATAGAGACGCTCCAGGAGGAGGTTGCGGACCCAGACAGACTGCCAGCGGAGCACGAGAAGTGCACTGATCCCGAGGAGGACCCCCAGGGTCAGCAGTCCTCCGAGGGTACGCATCGCGGCGACCTGGGCGATCCTGGCGGGGGTTTCCGCAGGAAGAGAGAAGAAGAGCAGGTTGGGCGAGAAGAGCAGGACGACCGTGGCCGTATCGAAGAGGCGTTCGACGAAGATCGAGGCGACCGTCAGACTGGGTCGCAGCCGTTCCTGCAGGCTGAGAATCGCCGGACGAATGATCTCTCCGACGCGTCCGACGACAAAGATGCTGCCGAATCCCACCGATGTCGCTGCCAGGAGTGGTCGAAAGGCGACGGCGACGACTGGCGTCAGGAGGATCTGCCAGCGCAGGCTGCGGAAGACGAGTGTCAGGTTGATCAAGGTCGCGGCAACCAGGAGTGGCCAGAGTTTGACCTCGCGCAGGTGTTGTCCGACCGCCGCCGTATCGATCCGGGCCACAAACCACCAGAGGAGCAGGCCGCCGACCAGCAGGACGACAAACCCTTTTCTCTTCTGACTCATAGAGGAACCTTTCGCTCTGGTGATCTTTCGATCTGGAAGGGGCGATCCGGAGAGGCGATTGTTTGGTGGGGAACGGTATCGCCACTTTCTGTCAGACCCCAGACTCTCCCAGCACTACATCTTGTGGTAAGCGGCAAACGTACACGATCCGCCGACAGGATGCAAGATGGCCCGAGTCACCATCTTCGGGACGCCGTTCGTCTCGGGAGCGGTGGGAAGGGGAGACAGGATCAGCCGAAGATGTCCTTCATCTTCTCTCCAAGGCGACGGGTGACCGAATGCTGGGCCTTCTCCTCGAGTTCGCTGAGCTGCTCGAAGAGTTTCTTCATCTCGCGAGTCACCTTCGAGGGAGTGGTGATGGTGGTGACGACAAAGAGGTCGCCGTACCCATTGC
>JBEIJP010000714.1:0-2100 GCA_040380245.1 Acidobacteriota bacterium
CGCGCGCGACGAGGCCGCTGCCGACGTGATCGAAGAAGAGGCGGAGAGCGCCGTCTTCGATCGTCTGTTGCCGATAGAGAGGACCGGAATGGACCAGCTTCTCTCCATAGGCCAGGGCGCGGGCGGGCAGCGCGAGTCGTAAGCCGACATCCTGTTTGTTCTTCGGATGGATATCGGCAGAGTCGCCGATGTCGATCGTCACGGCCATGGCGGTGTTCTTGAGCCGGAGGGTCTGGAGCTGGGCTTCGCGCAGTTCCGGCCAGCCGCTAACGCCAGCGACCTTGCCGAAATTGGCGAGTTGGACAAAGAGGAAGGGGAAGTCGCCCTGTCCCCAGGCGCGACGCCAGTCGGTGATCATCGCCGAGAAGAGGCGGTGATAGACTGGGGCCCGCTCCCTGGAGCCATTGGTCTCCCCCTGGTACCAGATCGCGCCGGCGATGGCATAGGAGACGATCGGGGCGATCATCCCGTTCCAGAGGGTCGACGGTGCGTGGGGATGTCCGGGGCCGGCCGGGATCCCGGGACGAGCCCCCTTGCCTCCACCGGCCTCCCACTTGGCAACGGCCTGCTCGTAGCGAGTCATCGCGGCAGGGTGATTTTCGAGGATGCGCGCCCAGTAGGAGTGAGCGGGGAGCAGCGCGGGATCGGCGGCGAGCGCCGACGGGCTGATCCAGCTCTCGACGGGTGTGCCTCCCCAGGGCGCCTGGAGAATGGCGACAGGGACCTTGAGCTGCTGGTGGAGATGGCGGGCGAAGAAGTACCCAACGGCGGAGAGGGCGCCAATCGTCTGCGGGGTGACCGCCTGCCAGGCCGCCTTGACGTCGTCGCGCGGCGCGTCGGCGACGGTGTGCTCGACCTTGTAGAAGCGGATCTGCGGGTAATTGGCGGCGGCGATCTCCCGCTCGGGATCGTTGGAGGCACTGACGCGCCACTCCATGTTCGATTGGCCGGAGGCGAGCCAGACTTCACCGACCAGGACATCGGCGATACGGATCGAGTTGTTCCCTTGGATGGTCAGCTCGAACGGACCGCCGGCGGCGCCGGGTTTCAGGAAGACTTCCCAACGACCGAGCGCGTCGGCGACCGTCTTGCGCTCTTCTCCACGGAAACGGACGGCGACGGCCTCGGCCGGAGTCGCCTTGCCCCAGACGCGCGCTGGGCGCTCACGCTGCAGCACCATTCCGTCGGCAAAGATCGACGAAAGGCGAACGTCCGCCAGACTCTCAACCGTCAGGGTGAACAGCAGCGCCAGCAACAGCACGATAGATCGATTCATAGTTGGGTCTCCTCAATGACTGCCAGATCGAAGTGGAAGGGTGGCGGGGCGGAACGAACTCTCCCCGCTAGGGAACGGAACGAAACTGAATCGAATAGAGCTCGGCGTCCTTCATGACGAAGCGCAGCCGGATGGGACGTCCGGCGAGCGCGGCCAGATCGGCGCCGTTCTTCCAGGTCACTTCCCGCGCAATCTCGTTGCCGATCTGCTCGACGCAGTCGTCGAGCGCGAAGCCCGGGAGAGGCCGGCCAGCCTCATCCTGAATCTCGACGCGGATCTCTCCGGCAGCGGAGGTCGCGAAATTGATCGACAAGCGGCGGCCGCTGAAGCGGAGTGGACGGGTCAGCAGCTCCCCGCCGCGCCACGGCGCGCGCACCGCCACCAGCCCATCGGTGCGCAGCCGGTAGCGCCGCAGGTGGTGCGTCGACTGGCCGTAGTTCTTCTGGACGTAGAGCGACATCTCGGCCTCGCCGGTCGGGACAAGGTTGAGTGCGGGATAGTTGGTGCGGGAGGTCCAGTTCTCCAGGCCCAGTTCCGGCTTGAGAAAGGCCTCGGGAAACTGGCGATCATACTGATCTCCGCCACGAGTGGTGATCAGCACGCTGTCGGAGAGGTCGCGGAAGTAGCCCGGGTTGACGCCGATGCGTGCGGCCTGTGCCGCGGTCAACACCTGGCGTCCGGGCAGGAAGCGCGCAGCGATGCCGAGATAGATCTGCGGCGCGCGGAAATAGGGATGGGTCTGGTTGGTGTAGAGGTGCTCGACCGGTCCGTCGCCGTAGCCCATCAACACCGGCTCTGTCCAGTGGATGAAATCGGTCGAGGTC
>JBEIJP010000715.1:0-2099 GCA_040380245.1 Acidobacteriota bacterium
CAGCGGACGCCGGCGCCGAATCCGGATGTGCGCTCGATGAAGCGGCCTCTCGGGCCGGTGGTCGTCTTTGGGGCGAGCAACTTTCCGCTCGCCTTCTCGGTAGCGGGGGGGGACACGGCCTCGGCGCTTGCCGCCGGCTGCCCGGTCGTCGTCAAGGCGCACCCGGCCCACCCCGGAACCAGTGAGCTGGTCGGCGTGGCCATTCAGGAGGCAGCGCGGGCGACGGGGATGCCCGCCGGCGTCTTCTCTCTGGTCTATGACAGCCCGTCGCACGAGGTCGGGTCCTGGCTGGTCGAGCATCCGCTGATTCGCGCCGGGGGCTTTACCGGTTCGCGCCGGGCCGGTCTCGCCCTCCTCGCCATCGCGCAGCGACGGACGGATCCGATCCCCTTCTACGCCGAGATGAGCAGCGTCAACCCGGTCTTCCTGCTGCCAGGCGCGCTACGCGAGCGGGCGGAGGCACTGGCGACCGGGCTGCAGGCCTCTGTCACGCTCGGGGCCGGGCAGTTCTGCACCAAGCCGGGTCTGGTCATCCTCGCCGATCCCGCCGCCGCTGTGCCCCTCGTCGAGAAGTTGCAGGCGCTTCTCGCGCAGACGCCGCCGCAGACGATGCTGACCGCGGCGATCGGTCAGGGCTACGCCAGCGCGCTCGCGGCCCGGCACGGCCACCCGGCGATCACCCCGCACCTCGCCGCGACGCGGGAGGGAGCGCCCCTCGGGCAGTGCCAGGCCGTCCCCGCTCTCCACCACGTCGACGCCGAGGCCTTCCTTGCCGATCCGCGCCTGGCGGAGGAGATCTTTGGACCGACGACATTGCTGATCAGCGCCTCACGCCCAGAGCAGTTGCGGCAGATCGTCGCCGCGCTGGAAGGGCAGCTGACGGCGACCGTCCACGCCACGGAGGCCGATCTCGCCGATCATCGCGACCTCGTCGCCCTGCTCGAGACGCGGGTCGGTCGCCTCGTCTGGAACGGCTTTCCGACGGGAGTCGAGGTCGGCGCGGCGATGGTCCACGGCGGCCCCTTCCCCTCGACCTCGGATGGCCGCTCGACCTCGGTCGGCACCCGGGCGATCGACCGCTTCACCCGGCCCGTCTGCTACCAGGGCTGTCCGGAGGCGATGCTCCCGCTCGAACTGTGGCGGGCCAATCCCCTCCAGATTCTTCGCCAGGTCGATGGCCAGATGACCCGCGATGCTCTCGCCTGAGGAGGCTCGAGTTCGATGAAAACGGACAAGCTCTACTGGGCGGACGCCCGGCAAACGACCTTCACCGCGCGACTGGTCGAGACGGTGCGGCGGGATGACCGCACCGCGCTCGTCCTCGATCAGACGGCCTTCTACCCAACCAGCGGCGGTCAGCCCTGCGATCTCGGCGAGCTCAACGGCCGGCGCGTCGTCGACGTCGAGATTGATGACGCCGAGCGCATCCTCCATTGGATCGAGGGCTCTCCACCCGAGGCTGGGGAGTCGGAGCTGACGGGCACAATCGACTGGCGTCGACGGCAGGAGATGACCCAGCAACACACCGGGCAACACATCCTCTCCCAGGCCTTCTTCCAGCTCTTCGGGGCGGAGACGCGCGGGTTTCGGATCACGGCCCACACCACCGAGATCGATCTCGCCCTCGAAGGGCTCCCCGAGGAGCTGCCGCGGAAGATCCATCTCGCCGAGGAGCTGGCCAACCAGATTGTCTTCGAGGATCGACCCATTCGGAGCTATGAGGTTGGCGCGGAGGAGGCCGCGGCCCTCCCGCTCCGCAAGGAGAGCTTCCTGCCCGACTGCGTCCGCATCGTCGAGATCGCCGACTTCGACCTCTCCCCGTGCGGGGGGACGCACGCCGCGCGGACGGGGGAGGTCGGATTGATCACCGTTCGCAGCTTCGAGCGGGCGAAGAAGATGACCCGCCTCCATTTTCTCAGCGGCGCACGCGCCCTCGCCGACCATCGACGCCTGCGTGAGACGCTCGACGCCGCGGCGCGCCGGCTGAGCGTCGGTCCCGACGAGACCCCGGAAGCCATCGGCCGCTTGCAGGCCGAGTCGCAACTCCTCCAGCGCCGCCTCCGCTCGCTCGCTCAGGTCGTCGCCGAGGCCGAAGCGGC
>JBEIJP010000716.1:0-2098 GCA_040380245.1 Acidobacteriota bacterium
ATCCCTCAGTCTCCTGACCGCCAAGCCGGTGCTCTACGCCGCCAATGTGACTGAACTTGAACTGACGGGGCAGGAGGGTCCCCACGTGCAGGCGCTGCGCCGCGCCGTCGAGTCGAGCCGGGAACCGGCCGAGATCGTGCCCTTCTCCGCCCGGATCGAAGCCGAACTGGCCGAACTCCCCCGCGAAGAGCGTGGAGAGAGTTCCTCGCCTCGCTCGGTCTCGCATCGGCCGGCCTCGATCGCCTGATCCGTGCCGCCTTCACCTTGCTGGGCCTGCAGACCTACTTCACCGCCGGCGAGAAGGAGGTTCGCGCCTGGACCATCCCCCGCGGCGCCACCGCCCCCAAGGCCGCCGGAGTCATTCACACCGACTTTGAACGCGGCTTCATCCGGGCCGAAACGGTCGCGTTCGCCGACTTTGTCGCCCATCAAGGCTGGAAAGGAGCGCGCGAAAAAGGGCTCGTCCGCTCCGAAGGCAAGGAGTATGTCGTCCAGGATGGAGACGTCATGCTCTTCCGCTTCAATGTCTAACCCCGAGCGAGGCGTCCACTCCGGAGGTCGTCCGGAGAGGGCTGCTGGCCTTCTGAACGGGTCTCAGACGGAGGCCAGACGGCCCGTCTTCGCCGAGTGCCGTTGCGGCTGGAGCAGGACGTTGTCGATCAGGCGTACCTCTCCGACATAGGCGGCGAGGGAGACGAGGGCCCGTCGCTCCGAGAGGTCTTCGAGAGGTTCGAGCTGATCGGTATCGGTGATGGCCAGGTAGTCGAGCCGCAGCAGTGGCTGGCGGTCCAACTCCCGCCGCATCTGCTTGAGGATCTTCGCCGCGCTCCGCTCCCCCTGGTCGAAGAGGGTCTCGGCAATCCGGAGTGATCGGGAGAGGGCGAGCGCCGACTCCCGTTGCTCCGGAGTCAGCAGGCGGTTGCGCGAGGAGCAGGCCAGACCGTCCGCCTCCCGTACGACCGGAACCACGACGATCTCCACCGGAAGGTGCAGATCCTGGACCAGCCGCTTGATGACCAGCGTCTGCTGAGCGTCGCGCTGTCCAAGAAACGCGAACTTCGGCTTGACGATATTGAAGAGAATCGTCAGCGCCGTCGTCACCCCTCCAAAATGATCTGGCAGGATCTGTCCTTCCAGTTTGTCGCTCATCCCCCGCACCCCAACATAGCTGGCAAAGCCGGGAGGATAGAGCTCTTCGACACTCGGCACAAAGATATAGTCGACCCCGATCGGGGTGAGTCGATCGGCGTCCCGCGCCAGATCGCGCGGGTGCGACGCGAAGTAACGGCCCGGGGGGAACGGGGACGGGTTGACAAAGATCGAGACAACCACGACATCCGCCATCTGTCGGGCTTCACGAACACGCGTCAGGTGGCCTTCGTGCAGGACACCCATCGTCGGGACAAACCCGATGGAGAGGCCCTCCGTGCATAGTTTCCCCGCGACAAACTGCATGCGGGCGGTCTTGGTGATGATTTCCATGGCTCGTCAGTTCTGCTGATGAAAAAGGGGCTCCTGCCAACCGGGTCTCACCTGCCCTCCGCCTGGGTCGTACCGTCGCACTGTTGGGGAGGAGGGCGTCTGGGGGGAGACCGCGGCGAGCAGTTGCGCGACGGTCTTTCCCAATACCGGATGAAGAAAAGCAGGAGCGAGATCAGACAAGGGGATCAGGACAAAAGGGCGCACCGCCAGGCGGGGATGGGGTAAGACGAGATCGACGCCTTGACGGGATTCCGCGATGACCTGCTGCCCGAAGAAGAGAAGGTCGAGGTCGATGGTCCGGGGCCCCTGGGGGATCGACCGGCGGCGACCAAGCGAGGTCTCGATTGCCTGACAGACCGCCAACAAGCGCCAGGGGTCCCACCCGCTCCCATCGATCGCCAGCACCATATTGAGAAAACTGGGCTGGTCGAGATAGCCAACGGGGTCCGTTTCGTAGAGAGGAGAGAGGGCTCGAACGGGGAGACGATGATCCAGCAGTCCTTGAACAGCCTGCAAGAGGTAGGAGGCCCGGTCTCCAAGATTCGATCCGAGACCCAGATAGGCGGTTTGTGAGTTCATATACACCAGATCGGGAGTCACCAGATCGGGAGTCACC
>JBEIJP010000717.1:0-2097 GCA_040380245.1 Acidobacteriota bacterium
AAGGGGAACGCCCCCGCGCGCGCGACCTTGGTCTCTCGATCGGAGTCCTGCCGACAGGGCAACGCAACAGCCTGACCGACGTGGCTGGCGTGCGGGTCGGCCAGACGACCCTCATTCGTGGGAACGACCTGCGCACCGGGGTGACGGCGATCCTCCCACACGGGGGCAATCTCTTTCAGGAGAAGGTGCCCGCGGCGATTCACGTTGGCAATGGATTTGGGAAGCTGATGGGATCGACCCAGGTCAACGAATTGGGGGAGATCGAGACCCCGATCCTGCTGACCAGCACGCTCAACGTGCCGCGGGTCGCCGACGCTCTTCTGGAGTGGATGCTGGCCCTGCCCGGCAATGAAGAGGTTCGATCGATCAATCCCGTCGTTGGAGAGACCAATGACGGCTACCTCCACGACATCCGCCAGCGCCCCCTCGGGACGGTGGAGGTCTTCGCGGCCCTGCGCGGCGCCAATCGCGAAGCTGTCGAGGAGGGATGCGTCGGGGCGGGGACCGGCACGGTCGCGTTCGGATTCAAGGGAGGGATCGGCTCGGCCTCACGCGTACTGCCCGCTTCGCTCGGCGGCTACACCGTCGGGCTTCTCGTCCAGTCGAACTTCGGGGGCGTGCTGACGGTCGACGGGGTCCGCGTCGGAGAGGCTCTCGATCAATACTATCTGCGGGAAGCGGTGCGACCGGCTCCGACAACGCCCGACAGGAGCCAGGCTGCTCCGGAGCCTGCCTCGATCCAGCACTCCGCCGACGGATCGGTCATGATCGTCATCGCCACCAACGCCCCCCTCGATCACCATCAACTGATGCGGCTGGCCCGCCGAGCCATGCTCGGGTTAGGCCGGACGGGAGCTTCGGCGACCCACGGGAGCGGCGACTACGTCATCGCCTTCAGCACCGCCCCGGAGAACCGCCTGCGACCCGGCGGCCCCCGCCTGCGCTCCCCGCGTCTTCTGACCCACGAAGGACTCTCGCCCCTCTTCCAGGCGGTCATCGAAGCGACCGAGGAGGCGGTCATCAATTCCCTCTTGCGGGCGACCTCGATGACCGGCCGCCAGGGCCATCGCGTCGAGGCCCTCCCCCTCGATCCCCTTCGCCGGCTCCTGCAAGCCGCGGGACGCCTCGGCCAGCCGACCCACTCCCGCTGACCCTCCCTGAATTGACCTCCCATCCAGAAACGAAAAGGCCCTGTAATGAAAAGGTCCTGGCCAGATCGACCAGGACCGAAGAGAGGTGTTGATCAAGAAGAGGATAAGATTACGAGAAACTGGCTACCGCCGCCGCCTCATCATCGAAGATCTCAAAGACGGTGATCAGCTTAGTGATGGTCAGCAGATCGTTGATCCGCTTGGTGGCGTTCAACAATTTGAGCTTGCCGCCGTTGCTCATGGTGGTGGAGTAGTTACGAACGATCTCTCCCAGTCCACCGCTATCCATATACGGCACGTTGGCGAGGTTGAGCACCAGCTTATTCTCGCCCCGCTCGATCAATTCGACGAACTTGTGTCGGAGCTGTACATCCCCCTCACCGAGCAGGATCTTGCCCTCCACATCAAGAATGGTCACATCACCACTTCTGCGCTCCGTAATTTTCATTCCAATCCTCCAGTTGCCAGGTGCCAGATATTAGATAACGGCGTGGCGGACGATGTCAGGTTCAAAGTTGGGTTCGACATTGGGTTCAATTCGATAGGTCGCGGGTTTCATCAAATCGTCAAGCTACCACAGGGGGCGATGCAAGGCAAGAGAACCGTTCCGGGTGTCGCCATCAGGGCTTTTGCAAAGTCGATATTGATTGATCCGGGTTGACAAAACACAGTACAAGCCCAAACAGAAACCTCTCATTATTTGCGAGGGTCTGTTGACGCAAGAGCCAGGCAGGAGTGCCCTCCGTGTTTCCGCCCTGAAGGGGCGGTGCATACCAGCCCAGGGTGCAACCCTGGGTATTCGAGTGAACCCGTTCAGGCGTTCTGAAGGAACGCCGCATCGGGTGCGATTGGGCACACGGCCTCCATTCCCTCTGTTCATGAATATGCGGCGTTCCTTCAGAACGCCGGGAAATACCGTTGACGCTACCCAGGGCGTTGCCCTGGG
>JBEIJP010000718.1:0-2087 GCA_040380245.1 Acidobacteriota bacterium
CAACCACGGAATCGCTTTGATCGGCCCACCGGGAGCGGGGAAGACGACTACGCTGGCGAAAATCGCCGTTCGCCAAGGGCTGGCTATCGGCAGGGACGTTCATGTTCTGGATCTCGACAACCAACGGATTGGTGGCGGCGTCCATCTTCAAACGATCTGCGATTTACTCGGCATCAGTTATCGTAGGGTACCGGGTGCGGAGATGCTACCGGACATGCTGACGGGAGTTCCTCGCGGATCTTTGGTGCTGATCGACACACCGGGTCTGACGTTCGAAGACAGTACGGAACTTGCGGTTTTGGGTTTAGGTTTGGGGCATTGCGCCATGGTCGAACGGCACCTAGTGCTTCCCGCTACTTTCCGAAATGCGGAGATGTGGCGGTATTGGGCGGCATACCGAATCTGTCATCCTTCTCATTTGCTTTTTTCAAGGGTCGACGAGTCGCTCTGTTTCGGGCCAATCTGGTCACTGGCGGCGGAGACCAAACTTCCGGTTTCCTGGATGTCAACCGGGCGAAAGATTCCAGAGTGCCTGGTGGAGGCAACGGCCCGATCGATTGCTGATTTGGTGCACCACGGATACTCTTCGCCGACAGGTCGAGACTCGACCCCGTTCCCTGCTCCCCGTTTCAATACAGGGGCAGGGGCGTATCTCCCACAGCAAGACACTTCACGGAGCCTTGTATCGCAATGAATGCGCCTTTTGCCGCCGCTGAGAAACTGAGTAATGACCGGGAGCAGTTAATTCTGGACCACCTGCCTCAGGTGCGTCTGATTGCGCGTAGAATCCACGAGCGACTGCCCGGAAGCGTAAGTCTGGATGACCTTGTCTCTACCGGAATTGTCGGGTTGATTGCCGCTATCGATCACTTTGACCCAAAGATGAATGTCAAGCTCAAGACATACGCCGAGTACAAGATTCGCGGTGCGATTCTGGACAGTCTTCGGGGGATGGATTGGGCGCCGAGGCAGCAGCGAAAGCGTGTCAAAGAGATTGAGAAGACAATTGGTGTTCTGGAGCAGCGGCTTCAGCGGGCTCCTACTGAGGAGGAGATCGCCGCAGAGTTGAATCTTTCGATGCAGGAGTACCATGAGTGGTTGATCGATGTCCGCGGGATCAACCTCGGTAGCCTGGAAGGATCGGGAAACGACGAGGAGGGGCGAGACCTTCTCCGGTTCGTCTCTGATAACGAAGAGAACTGGCCGTCCCGCCTGCTGGAGCGTTCCGAATTGGAACGTCTGCTGGCCGAGGCGATTGAGCGCATGCCCTACGTGGAACGGACGGTGCTGAGCCTGTACTATCACGAAGAACTTACGCTGAGGGAAATTGCAAAGGTAGTGAAATTGCATGAATCGAGGGTGTCTCAGTTGAAGTCGCAGGCGATTCTACGGTTGCGATCGAACCTTGAAAAGAAGTGGCCGATGCACAATGGATTCTAGGTTGCTTAAGGCTTTATAGGAACGAAAAATGGCATCCCCGGACCAACTTCTAATTGAGGAGTTCACCAAACAGCTCAAGCTGACTTTGGAGGGCATGCTGGGGCAGACGTGGACTATCGACGTTGCCGGTCAAGTGAAGCCGGAGGTCGTAGCGACTGAACAAGGTCTGCACATCTGGGGCCAGCGGCTTACGATTCATCCGGATCCCCTGTTGCGAGTGATGATCGGACCCGGGGGGTGGCGGGCAATTGGGGGTGCGGCTCTGCAGGCGGCAGGGATTGATGACGCCAGCGAGTCCGATATCCTCAGCACTTATGTTGAAATTCTGAATCAGGCCCTTTCCGGGGTTGCCCGGGTAGTGGGCAGTCAAATCGGTAAAGAGGTTGGACTCGCGAAGGGCGAGGAAGAGACAGCGGTACCCTCGCGGGGTAGAATCGCTGATTTGCGCGCCAAAGATCCGGATGGCAATGAGTTCGCCATCTACTTTGGGTTTTCAGATCAACTGACTCGGCTCCTGGCGGAGGGTGACGAGGAGGACAGCAACAACAGATTGGCGGCGGACAGTGACTCGGCCGCCGATGTTCAGCGCGCTGCGGTTGGCGGCGAACGTTCAAAAATGGATCTCCTGATGGATGTGGAGATGCCTG
>JBEIJP010000719.1:0-2087 GCA_040380245.1 Acidobacteriota bacterium
AGCCTGCTGCTCGCCCTCCTGCGAAAGAAGCTGGCCGAGTTCGACGCGGGAGGCGGCGAGACACGCCTGATTCTCTCCCGGGAGGAGGTGGTCGAGGTGATCCGGATCTTTCTGCCAGCCGGCAGCAACGAGGTGAAACTGATCGACCAGGTCGACACCACCCTCAACAAGATTGCCGAGCTCGGCTTCATCCGCCGCCTGCGCGGGCAGGGGCAGATGATTGAAGTCCGGCGCATTCTCAAAGCCTTCGTCGACGCGCAGTGGCTCGCCGATTTTGACAAGCGGCTGATGGAGTATCGACAGCAGCACGGAGAACCACTGGAGGGGAAGCTGGAGGGCAACGATGGCTGACGCGCTCGAGTTGGAGTTTATGGCCGATGACCGGCTGGCCGGATTTCGACTGCAGCGGCTGGAGGTCTTCAACTGGGGAACGTTCGATGGACGCGTCTGGACGCTGCGCCTGGACGGGAAGAACGGTCTTCTGACGGGAGATATCGGTTCAGGCAAATCGACACTGGTCGACGCCGTCACCACGCTGCTGGTCCCAAGTCATCGTGTCGCCTACAACAAGGCGGCCGGGGCCGAGAGCCGCGAGCGTTCGCTCAAATCCTACGTTCTGGGGTTTTACAAGTCGGAGCGGCAGGAGACGCTCGGGAGCACCCGGCCGGTCGCTCTGCGCGACTTCAACAACTATTCGGTGATCCTCGGCGTGTTTCACAACGCCGGCTACAACAAGACCGTCACCCTCGCGCAGGTCTTCTGGATCAAGGATGCCAGTGCCCCGCCGACCCGCCTCTACGCCGCCTGTGAGCGCGATCTCTCCATCGCCGCCCATTTTTCGGGCTTCGGCACGGAGATGGTCAATCTGCGCAAGCGGCTGCGAGCCAGCGAAGTGGAGCTGTTCGACAGCTTTCCGGCTTACGGTTCGTGGTTCCGTCGTCGTTTCGGCATCGACAATGAACAGGCGCTGGATCTCTTCCATCAAACCGTCTCGCTCAAGTCCGTCGGGAACCTGACAGACTTCGTGCGCAGCCACATGCTCGAGCCGTTTGACGTCGCGCCCCGGATTGCTGCCCTGATCGACCACTTCGAGGATCTCAACCGCGCGCACGAAGCGGTCCTCAAGGCCAAGCGTCAGGTGGAGATGCTGACGCCTCTCGTCGCCGACTGCGAGCGGCATCGGGAGCTCTCCCAGTCGGCGGATCGACTGCGAGCCTGCCGGGATGCCCTGCGCCCCTGGTTTGCCACGCTCAAGCTCGATCTCCTCGAGAAGCGACTCGCCTCGCTGAGCGAAGAGCTGGGGCGACACCATACGGCCATCGAGCGGTTGGAGGAGCAGCGTCGCTCTCAGCAACGAACGGAGCGGGACCTGCGCCGCAACATCGCGGAGAACGGCGGAGACCGGATCGAAGCCATCGCCCAGGAGATTCTCCAGAAACAGGATGAACTGGAGCGTCGAAAGCTGAAAGCCACCCGGTATGAGGATCTGGTCCGCACGCTCGGGCAACCTCCCGCAACGACCGATGAGGAGTTTCTGTGACAACGGGTGGAGACGATCGACTGGCTGACAACGACCAGAGCGTCCGAGGACCGGACACAGAACGACCTCAATGAGGCCAGCGTCTCTTTCACCCAGAGACGCGCCGAGTACGAACAGCTGCAGGCCGAGATCAACGGGCTCAAAGCGCGGGTCAGCAATATCGACGAAAATCAGATCCTCGTGCGGCGCTCGCTCTGCCAGTCGCTCCATCTCGCCGAGGAGGAGATGCCATTTGCCGGCGAACTGCTGCAGGTGCGCGAGAAGGAACGGGACTGGGAAGGCGCGATCGAACGACTGCTCCGTAACTTCGGCCTCTCGCTGCTGGTGCCGGATCGCCATTACGCCAGGGTGGCGGAATGGGTGGACCAATCCCACCTGCGAGGGCGGCTGGTCTACTACCGGGTGCGGGAAGGCGGGCGCGGCGAGCTGCCCTCGCTCCATCCGGACTCAGTCGCGCGCAAGCTGCAGGTCAAGCCTGATTCGCCCTTCTATGAATGGGTCGAACGGGAGGTGGCCCACCGTTTCGATCTGGCCTGCTGCGCAAACC
>JBEIJP010000720.1:0-2078 GCA_040380245.1 Acidobacteriota bacterium
CGGAAGCTTGAGAACCCCGGAAGCTTGAGAACCCCGGAAGCTTGAGAACCCTGGAAGCTTGAGAACCCTGGAAGCGGGGGGTCGGAGGGAGGACTGTCGTCTGGGGAGGTCACGGAAGTTGGGCCAGCATCTGAACTGCCAGCCAAACTTTTCCTCCTTTGATTGGCACCAAGCCCGATCGTCCCCAGACTCGGGAGATTATCCCAGACTCTCCGCATCTTTTCCAGACGAATGGTGCAAAATGGCGGGCCCGTCGCGAGTGGTCGAAAATCGGTCGTCGCCCTGGCTGGCGGATCTTCAGGAGGTGACCCAAAATGGCACGGCGAATGGGGAGCGACAGGGGGAAAAGGGAATAAAAAAATCGCGCTACAGCCGTGGGAAGCCCGTAGCGCGATTGAAACCGTGGTTATCTTCCTCACACCTCGAATAACCACGTGACACCGACAGTGGAAGTACCACTTGGTATCTCGTTGCCCCACCAAGCGTAATGCAACCACCGTGCCACGGCAGGGTGCGAGGAAGAGCGACTCTAACAGGTCTGTTTGCTATTGTTTGCCTGCCATCGATGGTTAAGCGCGTTTCCAGCTCGCGCTCTCCATGTATTTTTTACACGAATACAGCCAAATGACCGGGAAAAAGTTTCCTGGTCAGGGAGAAAGCTACCTGGTCGCCCCCTTGCCGATCCGGAAGAGGTGCTGGGACGTGCGGATAAAGAGACTCCCCTGGGCGATGGCGGGGGTCGCCATGCACATCTCTCCGAGTGAGTTCTTGCCGAGCAGCCGATACTCCCGACCCGCCTCGATGACATAGGTATCGCCATCTTCACTGAGGCAGAAGAGCTTGCCATTGTAGGCCCAGGGAGAAGAGGTAAAGGCGCCCGCCTCGACGTTGATGCGCTGTTTGCCATAGACCTCCTGGCCGGTGCGCGCGTCGTGAGCGGTGAAGAAGCCGCGATCGAGGAGCGTGTAGTAAAGATCGCCATAGACGAGAGGCGAGGGGTTGTAGGGGCCAGCCTGGCGCTGATACCAGGCGATAAAGGAGTTGGACGTCTCCCCTTCCTTGAGAGAGATATCCCCGCTCGCCCCGGGTCGAATGGCATAAACGGGCCGGTGCTGGTCCCCGACATACCCGGATGTGAGGTAGAGAAGGCCGTGGCTCGCGAACGGGGTCGGAATGACGATCGAGGACATCCCGCGCAGCTCCCAGAGCACTCGGCCATCCGCAGGATCGTAGGAGCGCACGACCTTGGTGCCGGGCACGATCAGCTCGGTACGACGCTCGTGGCGCCAGACGTAGGGGGTCGCCCAGTTGGTCCCGGACTCACGTTCGACCCGCCAGAGAACCCGGCCTGTCGCGGCATCGAGCGTCAGCAGCGATGAGGCCTCATCGTTGTCGTTGAGGAGAAAGAGTCGATTCCCGTGGAGTACGGGGGAGGCGGCGGTTCCCCACCCAAAGCGGGTCTTGCGCGGCTCGACGGGCAGATTCCAGAGGGGCTTGCCCGCCATGTCGTAGCAGAAGAGGCCCAGATTCCCGAAGAAGACGTAGAGGCGCTTCCCATCCGTCACCGGAGTCTCCGAGGCGTAGCTGTTCTTGATGTGGCGGGAGGACTTGACTGGTCCGCGCGCCGCTTCGCGCTCCCATCGGACGCGACCTGTCCGGCGATCGATGGCGTAGACCAGCCAGCGATGCTCTTCTTTGGGAAGATCGTAGCGTTCACCGCCAAAGTAGAGCCCCTTCTTCGGGGCCTCGACCGTTCCCTGCGTGACGACAGTGGTGAGAAAGACCTGATCCCCCCAGACGATCGGAGAGGACCAGCCCATTCCCGGGACGGGGGTTTTCCAGATGACGTTCTCCGTCGGACTCCATGTCACCGGGAGGCTGGCATCCTCGGCTGCTACCCCGGTCGAGTCCGGTCCGCGAAACTGCGGCCAATGCTCATTCCCACCGCGGGCCTCACTCCCCCGCAAAGAGGCAGGGACGGCCAGGGCCCAGGCCCCAACCAGGGCGAGACCGACCACCACAAGGATCCCCATCCACCGAACACTTCTCTTTTGGGTCGACATGAGCACCTCCTTCGC
>JBEIJP010000721.1:0-2074 GCA_040380245.1 Acidobacteriota bacterium
GACCGTCGATTGAGCAGATGATTTCAACGCGGATGCGAACAACGACCGGGAACGGGTTTTCATCTCAGCAATTCTGCTGAACCTGCCGGTGAGAGCGCTCAGGACGAGATCGCCCTCTTCGACCAGGTAGCCGATCGATTGTGCCAGATGAGAAATGTTGACTATCCCCATCACGCGAGCGCGGGAATCGAACTATGAAGCAACCAACCCTTCTGCGGCAGCACCTCAAAGTGGATGCCAACCGGATGATTCAGATTGAAATCCCCCCACACCTCGGGGATGTGGTCGACGTCCTCCTCCTCCCATCGGGAACAGACCAGGCGTCCGCTGCAAGCCTGGCAGAGATGAGGCTCTTCGAGGAGACGGCCTTTGCCCGCGATGTCCTCAGCAGCCAGGAAGAGGAGTGTTGGAATGACCTCTAGTTCGATCACTCCCGGCGCGGTCTTTACCGCGTTCTACCCGTTCAGTGATCCGAGCCGGACACAAAAGCGTCCGGTTCTGATTCTTGGACTCTGCGAGAACCAGGAGGACGTCAAAGTCGCTTTTATCACCAGGACCTCTGTGCCCGAACAGTACGGATTCAAGCTGGAGACGAGCGATTTCGATGGTGTCGCCTTGCCGCACACCAGTCACGTCCGTTTCGATAAAACGTTCCACCTGCACCGCTCGCGCCTGGATCGATTGGTGACCCGGCTCTCCACTGCGGCCTATGACCGATTTCTGCGCGGACTCATCACCCTGGAAGTGCCTCAATTCTGCGACTTGAGGCACGCCTCCGGTCCTTTCGTTCCCGGAGAGAGCGTCATCTCCCCCGCTGGCAAAGTCATTGGTTCACCGGAAATCACCCATCTGATCCAGGCTTCCCTGGATGGTTGGCTGACGACTGGCCGGTTCAACACCGAGTTCGAGAGGAGTCTGGCCAGGTTTCTGGGCGTCAGACACGTGCTGACAGTCAATTCGGGTTCCTCGGCCAATCTGGTGGCGCTGTCGACGTTGACGAGTCCGAAGCTGGGAGAGCGGGCAATCCAACCGGGGGACGAGGTGATCGGGGTCGCGGCAGGCTTCCCGACGACGGTCAATCCGATTCTGCAGTGTGGGGCGGTGCCGGTCTTTGTCGATGTCGATCTGCGGACGCTCAATATCGACGCGGCACAGATCGAGCAGGCGATCAGCCCGAAGACCAAGGCGATCATGCTGGCCCACACGCTGGGGAATCCCTTCAATCTCGATGTCGTGACGGCCCTCTGCCGGAAGTACAATCTCTGGTTGATCGAGGACTGTTGCGACGCGCTGGGGTCGACCTACCGCGGTCAATTGGTCGGGACGTTTGGTGATCTGGCTACGCTGAGCTTCTATCCCGCGCACCATATCACCATGGGGGAGGGCGGGGCGGTCTTCACCAACAATGGACGGTTGAAGCTGATCGCGGAGTCGTTCCGCGACTGGGGGCGGGATTGTTACTGTGATCCAGGCAAGGACAACACCTGTGGCAAACGCTTCTGTTGGACAGCCGAGCAGCTGGGAGGCGATTTCCCGGAGGGATACGACCATAAGTATCTCTACAGCCACGCCGGGTACAACCTCAAGATCACCGATCTGCAGGCGGCCTGTGGACTCGCCCAGCTCGGACGACTCGAGGGGTTCATCGCCGCCCGCAAGGCCAATTTTGCCTATCTGAGGGAGCGGCTGGCAGGCTGTGCGGACCTTCTCTTCCTGCCGGAGGCGACCCCGCACGCCGATCCGTCGTGGTTCGGGTTTCCCGTGACCTTGCGGGAGGAATCAGGGGGCAAGCGCCTGGAGCTGCTCCATTACCTCAATGCGCGGAAGATCGGGACTCGGCTTCTCTTTGCCGGAAATCTGACGAAGCAACCCTATATGGCTGGGCGAAAATATCGCGTCATTGGTCCGCTGACCAATACCGATATCGTCTTGAATCAGACGTTCTGGATTGGGGTCTACCCGGGGTTGTCCGAGGATGGATTGGAGTATGCGGCTCACCATTTGGAATCTTTCCTCAAGTCACCATCCAAGTAACACAGTGGGTAACACAGTGGGTAACACAGTGGGTAACACA
>JBEIJP010000722.1:0-2072 GCA_040380245.1 Acidobacteriota bacterium
CCCACGTCCAATATTCATGCAATTACGAGGGGATTCTCCCGACCGTGAGCGACTCCCCCGTCAAGCCGCCAAAGCGCCGATCCCGTTTCTGATATTCCACCAGGGCCGTGAAGAGGTCCTTCCGGTCAAAGTCCGGCCAGAGCGTCTCCGTCACATAGATCTCCGCATAGGCGATCTGCCAGAGCAGAAAGTTGCTGATCCGCAACTCGCCACTCGTGCGAATGAGCAGATCTGGATCGGGCAGGTTGGCGGTGTAGAGATGGGCTTGAATCTGCTCCTCGGTAATCGATGCCGGACTCCTGCCCTCCGCGAGGCAGGTCGCCAGCAGCGCCCGCACCGCGTCGACCAGCTCGATCCGCCCTCCATAGTTGAGCGCGATGTTGAGAACCATCCCCTGATTCTCCGCGGTATGATCCCGGACTTTTTGCAACTCCGCCTGAACGCTCGGATCGAGTTCTCCCGTGCGCCCAATCGTCTGAAACCGGATGCGATGCTGGTCCAGGGTCGCGAGCTCTTTCCGGAGGTACTCCTTGAGAAAGGTCATCAGCGCCTCGACTTCCAAAACAGGCCGCTTCCAGTTCTCGACGGAGAAGGCGTAGAGCGTCAGCACCTCGATGTTCAATCGCGCACAGCCCTCGACGATCTTCCGCACCGCCTCGACACCTGCCCGGTGGCCCGCCACCCGCGGCAAGAGCCGCCGCCTGGCCCAGCGACCATTCCCGTCCATGATCACGGCGATGTGACGTGGCAGGCGCGTCAGGTCGATCTGCTCAAATACCCTCTCTTCGGGCGATCCAGGGGCCATCAGTCCCGCGAAGGGATTCTTTGTGCTCATACCCTTCCCATCCCCCTGTCTCCCGTGGCAGAGGACCTTCCTGCCGCTGTCCCATCCTTCGAATCGGTCATGCTTGCGCCTGGGGCTCTCCTTGATCCGGTCCTTCGGACTCGATTGGTTGACCACCCTCGGGATGGTAATACTCCACTTTCACCAGCGTCAATCCCTTCGCTGGAGCGGGCGCGCCGATGATTCGCCGATGGCGCGTGGCAATCAACTCGGCCACCGTTGCCACTGACAAGCGGCCCCGAACCGTGTCGAGCAGTCCCGAGACCATCGTTCGCACCTGGTAACGAAGAAAGCCTTTGCCACGAATGTAGAGGTCGAGTCGGTCCCCTTCCCGCACCAGCCAGGTCGAGAGGATGGTCCGGCGCGTCGTCTGGGTATCTCGATCCTCGACCGTGAATCCGACAAAGTCATGGGTGCCGTGAAAAGAGACCATCTCTCGTTCCAGAATCGCCTCGTCAAACGGATAGGGATAGTGCCAGGCGTAGCGCGAAAGAAGCGGATCGGGGACCTCGGAGGTCACCAGCCGGTAGCGATAGGTCTTGGCGTGAACATCAAACCCGGCATGAAAGGACGGTTCGGCAGGTTCCGCACGCTTGACGCGGATCTCCGCGGGAAGATGAGCATTGAGGGCTCGACGCAACCCCCGTGGATCCCAGTCACGCTTCGATTGAAAATGGACGACCTGCCCTTCGGCGTGGACGCCCTTGTCAGTCCGCGCGGCGGCGTAGGTGGTAACACGCCCCCCTTCGAGCCGTGCCAGAATCTCATTCAGGCTACCCTGAATCGTTGGCAGGTTGAGTTGTTCCTGCCAACCGGCGAATGGGGTCCCGTCATAGGCGACCAGCAGACGCATCTTCATCGATTCGATTCAATCCCTGCCGTCTGGAGGGAGGTCCCCGCCGGTCTGCTCGACCGGCTGCCCGGTTTGACTACGGGAATCCCCTGCTGACAGAGTGGACACTGCCCGGCGACATACGTCGGCACCTCCAGGACGGCCAACGCGTGGCGGGGAACCCCCAGATCGACCGCGCCCCCACTCCGATCGATGAGGGACCCGGCGGCGACCGTGATCCCGCCCCGGTCCGCTACCACCGCCATCACCTCCCGCGTCGAGCCCCCCGTCGTCACCACATCCTCGACCACCAGGACCCGCTCTCCCGACGCAATCTCAAACCCACGCCGCAGCACCATCTCGCCATCCTGCCGCTCGGTAAAGAGAGCACGCACC
>JBEIJP010000723.1:0-2069 GCA_040380245.1 Acidobacteriota bacterium
CGGCCTCCTCTGGCGAACTATCGACCAGGACCATCCGTCCGCCATCGATCCCGGCCGCCAGTAACTGCTCGGCCGCCCGAACCGTCAGGATCCCGGCGAGCTGGTTGCCTGGCGCGACTGGCTGGATCTCGGCCGCGCCGGTGGCAATGATGATCTCCGGCGGCGGCTGCCCCGGCAGGCTCCGCAGATGGATCTGGCGCATCCCGGCGGGCGTCCGTGCGACGACCAGTGGCCCCGGGTAGATCCCAACGACCTCCTCCCCCTGTCGCGCCTCGAGCGCCACCACCTCCCGTCCGGCGGCGCGCGCCTCCGCCGCGGCCCGCTGGCCCGACTCGCCCTGGCCGATCACCACCACCTCGGTGAAGTCGTGGCGGATGGCCTCGGGCCTCGCCGTGGCGGCCCCCTCCGGCAAGGCCGGACGCGCTCCGAGCGGTTGCCGCGCCACCTCCATCCCGGGCCGCGCCGCGACCTGGCAACTCCGCAGGTAGGCGATCCCGTCGACCGTCACCAGACAGTGCGGACAGTCCCCGGCCAGACAGAGGCACCCGCCAAACTCCTCCCCCGCCCGGCACAGGGCGGTCAGCAGGCTCTCCCCGGCGACGATCTCCACCGCGCGCCCCTCGAACCGGATCTGTGCTGTCACCTCATTGGTCATTGTGCTATCTGGTCCGTGTCAATTATGAATAGAGACTTCAGTTCTGGTCCCGCGTAATCCGCGGCCGGTCCGTGTCACCCTGCCCAGCCAGCGGAAGTATAATCAACCCGGGACGATTTATCATTTCGCCCACGCATCTTTGTGCTGTATTCATCTTTGAGATCGATCGACATCGTTCCGGGCCGGAATCCCCATTTCAGAGGTCGACTTTTCTGAAACCTTTTGGGGAGGAGGGTCACCTACCTGGCGGGAGACAACTGGACAGAGATGTCGCGGATCATCGGTCTGGATGGGATCGAGGGGGAGCAGCGAGAGCGGATGGCGATGACGGAACTGGCGGCGGACGTTGTGGATCGTGCCAGGCGGGGAGACGAGGAGGCGTTTCAGCTGATCTTCACCCGCTATGGTCGCCCCATCCTCAGCTTCATCCAGAACCTGGTGCAGAACCGGGCACTCGCCGAGGAGCTGGCGCAGGAGACCTTCGTCCGTGCCTATCGCAATCTCGGAGGACTCCGCGATGACCGGCATCTCTCGACCTGGCTCTTCGGCATCGCGCGCAACGTAGTCCGCGAGTCGGCGCGAGAGCATCGCCGCGACGAGCGACGGATCGCCCTCGACGACCCCGAGAGCCTCGAGCTGGAGTCGACCGGCCCGCTGCCCGAAGGGGTCATGCTCGATCGCGAGCTCAACGAGGTGATCGGGCAGGCCCTGCTCGAGCTGGACGCGGACAAACGAATCGTCTTCACCCTCAGGATTTTTCACGAGATGAACTACGAAGAGATCCGCCGGATCACCGGCCACTCGGTCGGTAAGCTCAAAACTGATCTGCATCGCGCCCGCCAGCTGATGCGCCGCAGGATCGCTCCGTATGTCAGGACGGATTGAGAGGAACGGATTGGCGATGACGTGCCAACGAACGCAACGGGATCTCGAAGATCTTCTCGATGGCGAGCTGACGGGGCGCCGCGCGGACGAACTGCGGGCGCACCTCGCCGCCTGCCCCCATTGTCAGGAAGTACGCATCCGGCTGGAGGCGGAAGCAGCCGCTTTCGCCCTCTTCCGCGAGCGTACGGCGATCGAGCCCCCCAGCGAGATGTGGACGACAATTCGCCAGCGGATCCGTCGCGAGCCCCTTCCCCCTGCCACTCTGAGTGCGCGCTGGTCGAGCCGATTCGGCGTCGGGCTCTTCCGCTCTGTCGGTTGGCCGGGAGCCTTCGCGGTCCTGCTGATGGCGCTCCTGGTCCCAGGCACGCTCTATCTGCTCAAGCGAGCCGGAACACGCGAGGCAGCCAGGGTTGCCCCCACGCCGCAAACTTCGCAGACGGCGGCCCTCGTGCCCGCGAGAAGACCCGCGCCAGACCTCCCCCCGGTGCGAGTCTCGCCGACTCGCCGGGTGCGTCGGCTGAGCGATGAC
>JBEIJP010000724.1:0-2060 GCA_040380245.1 Acidobacteriota bacterium
GCTGACCGATATGTTTGGCGGAACCCCCACCAACATCGCCTGCACCTTTCTGGGAACGGCCCCAGTCGAAGTTGTCACCGGGGTCAACCTGCCGATGATCATCAAGCTGGCGGAGCAGCAACCCGACGAGACCTTGCCCGTGATCGCCCGGCGGGTCCGTGATCAGGGGCAGAAGAATATCTACCTCGCCAGTGAGGTCCTCCTGCCGGGAAAGGCGACCTGAAGAGTCGAGAGGGGTCATGCAGCAGCGCTCCCTGCTTATCCTCAATCGACTGGGACTGCACGCGCGAGCCGCGGCGCGGCTGGTCCGACTCTGTAATCAATACCGCTCGACGATCTGGCTGGCGCGAAGTGATCGACTCTCCCAGCCCGCCGATGCCAAGAGCATCTTTGGCGTGCTTCTCCTCGCGGCGGCGCAGGGGACCCAACTGGTCGTCATGGTCGACGGCGAAGACGAAATGGACGCGCTCGAGGCGATCACTCAGCTCATCGAAGAGAAGTTTGGCGAAGAATAGGCGCTCCTGGGGGGGACTGGGTCAAGCCCCGAGGAGCCTGGCAAGAACGGATCCCGGAAAGAAGTCCCGGAAAGAAGCCCCGGAAAGAAGCTATAGATGCGTGACCTGCGCCACAAACTGGGCGAGCACCGCTTCGAGGGGATTGGCGTCTGCCAGGGGGTCTCGATCGGTCGGGCGTTCCTGATCGACGATCCACGCGGACGGATCATCCGAGCTTTCCTGCCCAGTGAACTGCTGGATGGCGAGATCGAGCGGTTTCATCAGGCGCTGCGAGTCGCCCAGCAACAGGTCCAGGGAGCGATCGAGCGGATGCGGGCCGCCCTCGGGTCGATCGCGCCTACATCCTCGAAGCCCACCTTCTGCTGCTGCAGGACCAGGGCATTACCCGACAGATCGAAGCCTTCATCCGGGAGAACCACGCCAACGCCGAGTGGGCGGTCCGGGATGTGACGACGGAGCTGCTCGCCCTCTACGCCCAGATTACCGACGACTATCTCCGTGAGCGGGGGAGCGACATCGCCGATGTCGCACAGCGGCTGATTCAGATCCTCTCCGGGACGAAGACCCACGATCTCAACCAGATTGCCGAAGGGGCAATCATCGTCGCCGACGATCTTCTCCCTTCGGTGGCCGCGGATCTGGACCCGCAGCGGGTTCTGGGCTTCATCACCAATGCTGGCGGCTGGGCCTCGCACACGGCCATTATGGCGCGCAGCCTCAACCTGCCCGCCGTCGTCGGCCTTCGCCAGATCACCTCCTCGGTCCGTTCCGGGGAGACGGTCATCATCGATGGCACCACCGGAACGGTGATTCTCCGGCCATCCCCGGAGACCCTTCTCTTCTACTCCGAGCAGCGGGAACGGCAGAAACAGCAACAGCGCTTCGATCTGGAGGAGCGGGAGCTGCCAGCCATCACCCTCGATGGGGTTCCCGTCCGCCTGCGGGCCAATATCGAACTGGTCGAAGAGATCGACCAGTTTCGCCGCTACAACGCGGCGGGGGTCGGTCTCTACCGCTCCGAGTTTCTCTACGCCCAGGCGGTGCATGGGCTGCCGACCGAGGAGGAGCAGTACGAGGCCTATCGCTTCCTGGCGGCCATGAGTGGACGGGATGGAGCCGTGGTGCGAACCTTCGACCTCGGCGGAGACAAGTTGCACCTCGAAGGGTATCAACCGGAGCGGAATCCTGCGCTCGGTCTGCGCGCGATTCGGCTCTCCCTGGCGGCGCCGACGATCTTTCGGACGCAAATTCGCGCGATCCTGCGCGCGGCGGATCACGCCGACGGGTACGCGCGATTGCGAATTCTTCTGCCGTTTGTCTCCAACCTGGACGAGGTGCGGCAAGCGAAACAGATCATCGCCGAGGTCGAGCGGGAGCTGGCCGAGGAGGCCGTCGCACACGCCAAAGGGGTAGAGGTTGGGGTCATGATCGAGGTCCCGGCGGCGGTGCTGATGGCGGAGTCCCTCGCCCGGGAAGCCGACTTCTTCAGTCTGGGCACCAACGACCTGACCCAGGGAATGCTGGCCGTCGACCGGGGCAACGAGA
>JBEIJP010000725.1:0-2050 GCA_040380245.1 Acidobacteriota bacterium
GAGTGGATCGTCTCGATCGCCGGGGGGATCCGCAACTCCTACGCCATGCTCGTCCTGGTCACCGCCAACTCGCTCAACAGCCGCTGGGTGCGCGACGAGATCCTCTGGGCCCGAAAGAAGAAGAAACTGATCATCCCGCTCCTCTTCGCCGACGTCGAGGAGATGGATCAATACTTCCTTCTGGTCGGCGACCAGGAGATCGACTTCTTCCAGCAGGACTACCAGAAAGCGTTCGACTGGCTGCTGCAATCGCTGCCGCCGGTTCCGGGAGCCCCGCGCCAGGCCGCTCCCAATCAGCGGCGGCTCGAGCTGGAATATCTCGATCAACTGCAGCTGACCAACCTGATCGAGACAGAGAAGTACACCTCCCTCTCCGGTGAGTTCGAGACGCGCCCGGTTGAGATGACCGCCGAGTACGAGCATCGCGCCTTCGGGCTGCTCGACCTCGACGGCCCATCCCCGCGCGAGCGGACGATCGGCCGCTTCACCGACGCCATCGGCAAGATCCTCGAGATCCGCCGCGCCGTCCTCCTCGGCGAACCCGGCGGCGGCAAGACGACGACTCTCCTCAAACTGGCCAGCCACCTGCTCGAACAGGCCCAGGCGGACCCGCGCCAGCCCCTGCCGCTCTTCCTCCGGCTCGGTCGCTGGACTGCGCCAGACCAGCCCCTCGCTGACTTCATCGCCGCGGAACTCGGGCCGCTCGGCGCGCACCTCGACTCCCTGCTCAACGGGAAGCGAGCCGCGCTGCTCCTCGACGGACTCAATGAGCTGCCCACCAGTCAACGCGAGAGCAAGTACCCACAGGTCAAGCAGCTCGTCGACCAGCATTCCGGCCTCATCGCCATCGTCTCCTGCCGCGAGCTCGACTACACCGTCGACCTCGCATTCGATCGCCTGACCATTGCCCCTCTCGACCCAACCCGCATCCGCGAGTTTGTCGGCAAGTACCTCGGCGAGCAGCAGGGCGAGACCCTCTTCTGGCGGCTCGCCGGCGGCGATGAGGTCCGCCAGGTCTACGAGAAATGGCGACAGGCCGGCGCGAGCTTCGACCTCTTCTGGAATGCCCCGGACATCCCCAAAGAGAACCCGAATGTTTATGGGATCACCAGCGGCGCCGAGGATAACATCTGGCGCGACAAGGTCCACGACCAGCACTCGCTGATCGAGCTGGCCCGGAATCCCTACATGCTGCTCATGCTGACCAGCGTCTATGCCAAACATGGCGAACTGCCGGCAAACCGGGGGCAGCTCTTCGACAAGTTTGTGACCAACCTGCTCGCCCGTGAAAAGGTCGCCCCGGAGGAGCGGGGTTCCCTCATCGGCAGCCTCGCCCGGATCGCCTTCACTATGCAGAGTCGACCGGCGGTGGAGTCGACCGATGACGGTCAACCGGCGAGCGCGCTGACGGTCCTTCCACGGGCAGAAGCAGCCCAGGTTCTGAGCGAACGGTCGATCTACCTCGCCGGCAGCACCGGGATTTTGAGCGTTGGCGACGAGATCCGCTTCACCCACCAGCTCCTCCAGGAGTACTTCGCCGCCCGCTACCTCGATGATGAGATGAGAGCGGGTCGTCTCGACGCCAGCCGGATCTGGCCGCCTGAAAACTGGTGGCAGCGCACCAACTGGGAAGAGACACTGATCCTGCTTGCCGGCATCTACAGCAACGACTGTTCACGCATAGTCGATTGGGTTGCGCAGGGAAACCCTGAGGTCGCCGCGCAGTGCATCGTTCGCAGCGGCGCGACCCTCAGCGAAGCCGCCCGGCAGCAATTTGCCCAATCGATCATTCCGCGCCTGACCGACCTCGAGCGCGATCCGGAACCGGCCGCCCGTGCGGCTCTGGGGCGGGCGCTCGGACTCGTCGGATACGATCATCGGAAGGGCGTCGGGAACCGAACGCACCGACTCGATTCCGGGGAGACGATCGACCTCCCCGACCTCGACTGGGTCGAGATCCCCGCCGGCCGGTTCAACTACGGCGATGAGAGTGAATACGCGGCCAAGCCAGAGGATGTTGAGCTGCCGACCTTCTACATCGCCCGCTACC
>JBEIJP010000726.1:0-2048 GCA_040380245.1 Acidobacteriota bacterium
AGCGTGAGCGAACGGGCAGTAGCTAGCCTTTTATAACTAGGCCGCCATTGCGAGTTAAGTGTTCGCAACTAACAATTGCCTGCAATTTACGGGTTACAAGCTTCCCGGTATGCATCCGTCGACTCGGGTCTCCCATCGAAACCAATGCACCCCCGATGGGATTGCTCGTCGAAACGAACAACCTCAGTCTAAGAGCCCTCCGACGCCTTGTCAATCACCTATTTTGCGAGGCGTGGAGGAGCCGCGACCGGCGTCGAATTTGCGGAAGCGGCGGGGCGGTCTTTATGGGAGGGCGGCTTTCCAGTACCTTGTCGGGGGTGCTCCCCCTGAGAGGGAGAGCCGGGATGGCCGGGGTCGATGGAGCGAAGGGAGGGAGCGGCGTGAGATCGTATGTGTGTGTCCCGATCACGGAGGGTGAGGGGGAGCGGTGTATCGCGGCGATTCGCGAGGCGGAGAGAGAGGCGGACGCGATCGAGGTTCGGCTCGACTACCTGGCGGAGGGGGAGCTGCCCGGGGTTCTGGCGTGGTTGGGGGCGCACGGGGCGGGCGTCGAGGCGGCCCTGGTCCTGACCTTTCGGCCGGGAGAGCAGGGGGGCCGTCGGGAGGTGACGCTGGCGGAGCGGCAGGCGTTCTGGCGAGGGGTGGGGGTGGAAGTCCTGGCGGCGGCGACCTGGGTCGACCTCGAATGGGATCTGGTGGAGAGCTGGGCGGGGGGAGGCTGTCCGGTCGCCTGGGAGAAGGTGATCTGCTCGTGGCACGACTTCGCGGGGACGCCGGTCGATCTCAACGAGCGGTACGACCGGATGGCAGCGACGCGGGCGGCGGTGGTCAAGCTGGCGACGATGGTCGAGCGGGTCGAGGAGTGCGCGCGGATCTTCGGAGTGATCGAGTGGGCGCGAGGCCGCAAGCCGGTCATCGCGCTGGGGATGGGCCTGGCGGGATTGTCGACCCGGGTGCTCTCGCTCTCGCGCGGGGCGCTGCTGACCTTCGGGTCGTTGCGGCGCGGAGCGGAGAGCGCGGCGGGCCAGCCGACGATCGACGAGCTGCGGCATCTCTACCGGGTGCAGCGGCTGAGCCGGGAGACGGAGGTCTATGGGGTGATCGGCAACCCGGTAGGCCATTCGCGTTCGCCGCGAATCCACAATCGGGCCTTGGGGGTGACGGGGCGGGATGGCGTCTACTTGCCCTTTCCGGTCGAGGACGTCGGGCGGTTCGTCGAGGAGATGGTGCGGCCGGCGACGCGGCGGATCGATTGGCGATTGCGCGGGTTGAGCGTAACGATCCCGCACAAGGTGGCGATCATGGCCTGTCTCGACCGGATCGACGAGACGGCGCAGCGGATCGGCGCGGTCAACACAGTGGTCGTCGAGGGGACGGAGCTGCACGGGTACAACACCGACGTCAGCGGAGCGATGCGGCCGCTCGAGGCCCTGGTCGAGTTGAAGGGAGCCCGCGTGGCAGCGATTGGCGCCGGGGGCTCGGCGCGGGCGATCTGCTACGGGCTGCAGCAGCGCGGCGCAGCGGTGACGCTCTATGCCCGCGACGAGGCGAAGGCGCGGGTCCTCGCTGAGGAGTTCAGCGCCTCGGTCACGCCGCTCGGCCAGTTTGCCGGCAACGTCGAGGTCGTCATCAACTGCACCCCCCTCGGCATGCACGGCCACAGCGAGGGGGAGAGCCCGCTGCCGGCGGAGTCGCTGCGCGGGGTCGGGCTGGTCTACGATCTGGTCTACACGCCGGAGGAGACGCGGCTGCTGCGCGAGGCCCGGGCAGTGGGTATTCGGACGCTTGGCGGGCTCGAGATGCTGATCGGCCAGGCGGCCGAGCAGTTCCGGCTCTGGACCGGGCAGGAAGCTCCGCTCGACGCGATGCGCGAGGCGGCGCGGGACTGGGTCGCGGCACCGTGTCGTGTGGTGGCGGGCCATCAGGTCGCCTCGCGCGCCTCGGCCGTCTATCCGAGGGGGACGATCGAGATGCAGACGCCCTTCTTCCAGGCGCGCGGACTCGACCTGAGCGGGTATCGATCGGCGACGATCAACCTTGACCTCGGG
>JBEIJP010000727.1:0-2045 GCA_040380245.1 Acidobacteriota bacterium
GGCGGCCGCGCCCTCGGCAAGCAGGGCGTCGAGCGCCGCCGTCTCATCCGTTCCCTGTGGGAATTGGGCGTAGGCGTAGCGGACGGAGAAGCGATCGTAGGGGCCGATCTCTGTCGTATAGGCGCGGGAGAGGTCCAGCTTGCCGTTGACGATCTGGACGTAGGGGGCGGGATAGTCCATGACGGAGGCCCGGCCGTAACTGCTCGCGGCAAAGTTGTGGGAGAAGCCGAGCGTGTGGCCGACCTCGTGGGCCGAGAGTTGTCGGATCCGGGCGAGGGACATCGCCACCGAGTCGGTCGCGGGATCTCCCGCGGAGAGAGCGGTCAGATAGTCGACGGAGGGAGACTCCGCCGCCAGACAGTGGAGCTCCGCGCCGTTCTGCCCCTGCCCTTGACTCATCAGTTCCGGGGCGATGAGCCCGGTTCCAAGCAGCATATCCTGCCGAATCCGCAGGCTGCCGAGCGAGACGTTGCCCTTGATGATCTCGCCGGTGCGCGGGTCGACGACCGAGGCCCCGTAGGACCATCCCCGCGTCGAACGGTGCACCCAGTTGATCATGTGGTAGCGGATGTCCATCGGGTCGGCCCCTTCCGGGAGGACCTTGACCTGGTAGGCGTTGCGGAAGCCGGCGGCCTCGAAGGCGGCGGCCCACCACGAGGCCCCTTCGACCAGCGCGCTGCGGATCGGCTCCGGCACGCCATTGTCGACGTAGTAGACAATCGGCTCGACCGCCTCCGAGATAGATGCCGAAGGGTCCTTCTTCTGAAGGCGATGACGGCGAACCCAGCGCGTCTCGATCGGCTGGTCGAACGGCGAGGCATAATCGTGGAAGGTGTGGGCCATGGCGCTGACCCTTGGGTCGTGCCGGCGTGGACGATAGCCCGGTTCGGGAAGCCGCACGAGGGAGTGGTGCTGTCGGACAGTCACCGCCTGCGGGGACGGAGTGACGCTGCGCAGCAGCGCCCCGGCGTCCTCGCCGACCAGCGTGACGATCGACTCGACCTCAGTGTTGAGCGGGAAGCCCTTGGTTCGGGGCAGGTGGATCGCGCTGCGCCCCTCGTCGAAGCGGAACGCCCCCTGGCGCGATCCGCGCAGCCGCTCAGCCACGCCGTGCGCGTCGCGCACGAAGAAGGCGGTCGCGTCGACGAGAACCCGCTCGCCTTCGCTCGCCTCGACCCGAAAGCCCCAGAGGACCGAGCGCGCAAAGGAGTCGGCGACCGCCCGGCGCTCCGCCGCGTCGTCCGAGAGGGCCCGGTAGCGGTAGTTGGGCTGGACGAGGAGCACCTTGGCCCCGATCCGTTCGAAGGCGACGATGGCGCCCGCCCCGAGCTGCCCCCGGTCGAGCCCGATCGGGTTCGATCCGACTCCGGCCGGCAGCGAAATCTGGTAGAGGAACTCCTCGTCAAAACGGGAGATCTCCATCCAGAGCCGCCCGGTCCCGCCGTCCCAGTAGAGGGGAATGAACCCGTCGATCTTCTGTAAACGCGCCGTCAGACTGCTGATCGTCTTGCGCTCCGATCGCCCCTCGGCGGGGTCCTGCGCCCTCGCCGTCGCCAGCCCTCCAAGCAACAAGGGCGCGACCAGAAGCAGCCGCCGCGCGGCCGTCCAGGCTGCTCCCCGCCCGGCACCACGACCTTTTCTCCACCGCATCGTCTTTTGGCACTCCGTCATCATCTGGTCATCCTCTCCCTGGCAGGTCCGTTACAGGGCCATTGCAGATCCATTGCAGAAGCGTCAGATTCCTTGCAGAAACGTCAGGTCGAGAATCTCCGCGAGGCTTCCGACGCGCACTCCCCCGGGCTGGCGGGTGGCTGGATTGTGGGAGAATTGCCCGGTCGGGTCAAGCAGGATGGCGCGCATCCCGGCATCGAGCGCTCCCTGAAGATCCTCTCGCGGGTGATCCCCGACGTGGCAAGCCTCGCCTGCCGCCAGCGCGTGGCCGGCGAGGGCCAGCGCAAAGATTGTCGGGGAGGGCTTGGCGGCTCCCGACAAGCTCGAAAGGTGGACGGTCTCAAAGTAACCGCGCAGCCCGAGCGCGTCGAGGA
>JBEIJP010000728.1:0-2032 GCA_040380245.1 Acidobacteriota bacterium
GCCCGCGTGCTCGGCCACGGCTTCGACGCGGTAGGTCTCTCCCGCCGAGACCTTCGTTGTGACCACCTGGAAGCGGTAGCTGGCCGTCTCCCCTTCGTGCCGGAAGGTGAAGGGCTGCGAGGCTGGTTCCGTGCGCCATCCGGCCGGGACGGATAGCCGCACCTGCCCGGTCGTCTCCTCTTTGCGGTTGTGGGAGACGGTCACCGTCACCTCTGTCTTCCCCGTCGCGCCCGGCAGGGCGACTCCGACCCGTGGCGTCATCGCCACGTTGAGCGCCGGCGCGACCGTCACCAGTCGCCGCTGCTCTCCATACGGAGCGCGCACAAAGGACGTCCGTGCCGGTTGTCGATACTCGAACGTTTCGCCCTCGATCGAGTAGCGGTAGACCCCGTGCAGCTCCGGCGGCGCGAAGGGCTCATGGAGCAGAGCCGGTTGATCGATCCGATAGACGAAATCCCGCAGCTCAGAATCTCTCGACCAGTGGGGCCGTGTCGCCGGCGCATCGAGCGGCACCCGCACCCGGAAATCGTGGCGCTGCGGGCGATTGCGGCCCGGCAGCGGCCCCTCCGCCGAGGGCGCGCCAATCTCCCATCCCGCTGGCGCTTCGAGCCGGAGCTGTCCCCGCGTCGGCTGCGCCTCTCCTCGGCAGACGACCGTCGCGCTGAGCGTGAAGGCCTCGCCGGGAGTCGTCACCCCGAAGGTCTGGCGCGGCCGCGGCATGAAGCCTCCCGCCGCCGCCGGTCGCTCCGGCTCGACCAGCACCTCCAGGCTCAATCCCAGCGCGAGGTTGACCGCGTCATTCAGCTCCTTCTCCTTGCGTTGCAGCAGGAAGAGCACCTGCTCGGCCCCCCCGTCGTTTGGAGAGGCCGGCATCACCGTCTCGATGGCGCGGCGCAGGTGGCGGCGCGCCGTGACGAGCTGGCCGGTGATCCTCCACGGCGCCCGCGCGTCAAACTGCCGGAACGCCTCCTCGATCGCCCCGCCCATCCGCGTCAGATCCTCTCCGAGCGGCAGCGTGGGGGCCAGTCGCGCGAGGTCCGTCAGACTGCCGCCGAGCCCTTCGCCCAGGTTCTGCTCCGGCCCGACCGGGCCCACTTTCGACTCGACCAGCCGCAACGCGGTCGTCGCCGTGCCCGGCATCGGCCGCGCCTGACCAACCGACTGCGAGCGGTGGAGCCCATACCCCTCCATGGCGATCTCGCGCCAGGAGCGCCCCTGCAGCGGATCGAAGCCCCCGACGTCGATCCGTAACGTCGCCTCTTCGTTGGCGCGCAAACTGAGGTAGAGCTTTTTGGCCTGCCAGGGGCGAAGTCCACCCGTCAGTTGCTCCGGAAAGACGGCGGGATCGCCGGCGGCGCGGAAGGCCTCCCGGCTCAGAAGCCCGGCCGCCTGGTGATTGCCGTGTCCGTCCCGCGCCTCGCCGTGGAAGCGCGAGACCATCACCTCCGGACGGTAGCGCCGAATGGCGTGGACCATGTCGCGCAGCACCACCTCCCGCCCCCAGTGCTCGATCGTCTCGTCGAGCCGCTTGGAGAAGCCGAAATCGGTCACCCGCGTGAACATCTGCGCGTCGATCCCATAGAGGCGGTTGGCGGCGAGCATCTCCTCGGTGCGAAGAATCCCCAGCGCGTCATACAGCTCCGGCCCGATCAGGTTGGCTCCCCCCTCGCCCCGATTGAGCGTCAGCAGCCCCGTTCGCACTCCCTCACTCCGCGCCAGCCAGGTCAGCAGTGCCGCGTCCTCGTCGTCCGGATGCGCCGTCGTGTGCAGCACACTGAGTGTCGTTCGCAGTCGCTGCAGCGCTTGCCAGACCGCCGCCGCTCCGCGATTCGGGGCCGCCTCCTGGACTTGAAGCCCCTCGCCAGCCGCCCCGACTCGCCCCGGGCCGGCTCCCACCGGCAACAACGCCAGGCAGAGGATTCCCACTACCCACTTCCCGCGTCCAGCCCCGCCTCGCTCGATCTGTCTCATCGGCTTCCTCTCCCTCTTCCCCTCATCCACGTCAAACGTAACTACTCACGGCAACGATGAA
>JBEIJP010000729.1:0-2031 GCA_040380245.1 Acidobacteriota bacterium
CGGCGATCAGATAGCCCAGCGTCAGCAGCAGAACCAGCCGCAACACCCGACGCGAACTGCCCCTCGCCAGCGATTCCGGCAAGTGGGCATGTCCCGCGTGGGAATGGGAGCGGGAATGAGAGTGGTTGTGGGAGTGGTCGTGGATCATCGCGACAGCCTCGCAGCACGCGCCCGGGCGCTCACGCGCCGGTCTCCCCGGGGTAGAGCAGATAGCCTCGCCGGGCCTCGCGGAAGGACGCCTCGTCCCGCCGCCACGAATCGGCGATCTCCACCAGCGGGGTCCCCTGCTCGATCTGCTTGCGCAGCATCGTCCCGCCGGCGATGACGTCGAAGGGCAGACGGTCGTAGACGTACTCGTACGGCGGCGCCTGCCAGGCGAAATGGTCCGGGTAGAGGTCGTGCACCGCCTTGATCAACGCGATCCCGCTGATGACCGGCCGGAAGACCTCCCGGTCGGTGACGTGCAGCTGCACCCCGTGGCAAAGCTCGCCAATGTGCTTCTGGAAGGTCGGCTGAAAACTGTGCGGCCGAAAATAGACGCCCGGCAGGTGATGCCCGTTGAGATGCTCCGCCAGGCGGCTCCCATCGATGTACGGCGCGCCGTTGATCTCGAACGGGCGCGTCGTCCCCCGCCCCTCGCTGAAACGGCACCCCTCGACATAGACCGTTCCGGGATAGACCGTCGCCGTCTCGAGGGTCGGCATGTTGGGCGACGGCAGCACCCACGGCGCGTCTGTCTCATCGAACCAGCAGTCGCGGGAGTAGCCCTCCAGCGGCACGACCTCCAGCTCGCACCCAATCCCGAAGGCGTCGTTGAACATCCGCGCCAGCTCCGCCACCGTCATCCCGTGGCGCATCGGAATCGGGTACATCCCGACAAACGATTCGGTCCCGGGCCGCAGGAGGTCGCCCTCGATCCCCAGCCCCCCAATCGGGTTCGGCCGGTCGAGGACGACAACCCGTTTTCCCGCCGCCCTGCCGGCGATCATGGCCAGCGCCATCGTATAGATAAAGGTATAGACGCGTGTCCCGACATCCTGCACATCGAAGACCAGCACGTCGACGTCCGCCAGCATCTCCGGCGTCGGCTGCCGCGACTCCCCGTAGAGGGACCAGGCCATGACCCCGGTCCGCGGATCGCGAAAGCCCTCCCACTCGATCATGTTGTCCTGCGTCTCGCCGCGGATCCCATGCTGCGGCCCGAAGAGCGCCGTCAACTCGATTCCCGGATGGCCGTGGAAGAGGTCCGCCGCGTGCCGGAAATGGCGGTCGACCGTCGAGGGGTTACAGATCAGCCCGACCCGCCCCCCCTTCGTCCACCGGCCAGGATCGGCCAGAAAGCGCTCCAGCCCCAATTGGATCGGTCGTCTGGTTCCCATAGCTGCCCGCTCTCCCATCCTCAATTGGCCCCTCCCCGCGTAGTCAGAAAGAGGACCCCTCCAATGACGATCGCCAACGCCACCAGCAAGAGCGCGATCCCGATGCCGATCGGCAGGTAGTAGCGCTCCAGAAATCCCCGCGGCGACTCCCTGCCCGCCAGCGCCGGGTCAACCTCCCCCTCCCGCTGCAGCCGCCGCCATCGCTCGCTCATCTTCTCGACGGTGCCAGGATAGTCGGGGATCGGCACGGCCTCTGCCTCCTCGACCCGTCTTCCCTGCTCCGATGGGTTTGTCTGGTGATTGCTCATATGGGTCTGAGTATCCGCAAGCCTTCGAGAACTGTCAACGGCCGTCTTGCCCCTCCCCTTCTCTCCACAAAAGTTGGCCTCTTCAATTTTTTTTGGGAACTTTTTACACGATACCACGTTTTAGCACGTAGATTTTACAGCATCCGCGGGAGACCCCGAACTACCCCCCTGGGTACGCCGGTGACACGTCATCCGACGTCAGCGACTCCCGCCCGATCTGCTGGATAATCTGTTGGATGACCTGTTGGATGACCTGTTGGATTCGCTCGCTGGTGTGTTGGTGTTGTGTAAGTTCGCAAATGGGCCTGTTCACGTGTGAGGCGTGAACAGGCCTTTCTCCTTCC
>JBEIJP010000730.1:0-2029 GCA_040380245.1 Acidobacteriota bacterium
GATGGCAACCTTTTGCTGAGCGATAATTGGTCCGGTATCGATGCCTGAATCGATGAGGTGCCATGTGGCACCCGTGGATTGGTCACCGGAATAGATGGCCCAGGTTGGGGCGTTTCGTCCACGGTGTCTGGGAAGGAGCGAGTTGTGGTAGTTGATGAAGCGAAGGTTGGGATTGTCGAGGACTTTGGTGGGGACGATCCACGCGTTATTGGCGCTGACAACAAGTGTTGGTTCGTGGATGCCGAGGAAGAATCGGGTGAGGGATTCGGGATCAGCAAGTTTCTGCCATGAGCAGTTGGGTCGGTTGGCTGCACGGTGCAACAGTGAGAAGGGAGAGGTGTCGCTGTGGATGGCGTGGACGGGAAGTCCAGCACTGGCGAGTGCCACAAGGCAATCACAGGCAATGCGGCCGCCACCGAGGACAACGGCACGGGTGAACGCCGTGTGCTGCTGTCGTCTGTGACGGCCGAAAGTGTGAGCGGATTCAATGGCGGGGGCATCACTCATTGCTGCGCAGTGCCTGCTGCTGGAGTTTCAGACGATCGATTTTGCCATTGGGATTGCGCGGGAGTTCGGGGAGGTAATGGAAGGTCGCCGGGAGCATGTAGCGGGGGAGGAGTTCGAGAAGTTTGTTGCGGAGTGTCGTGGTGTCGACGGGCTGCGGGCTGGAGTAAAAGAGGTTGATTTGCTGGTGTTCGGCGGCGTAGACGACACAGACCTGTTGAAGGAGTCCTGTGGCGGAGGCGGCGTTTTCAATTTCGCCAAGTTCGATGCGGTAACCGGAGTGCTTGATTTGGAAGTATTTTCGCCCATGGAAGAGGATTTCGCCATGTTGGTTGACGGAGGCCAGATCTCCGGTGCGGTAGATGATTTCGGGATAATGTTTCTGCAGAGGATTTTGGGTAAAGACTCTGGCGGTGCGTTCGGGGTCATTCCAGTAGCCCATGGCGAGCGAGGAGCCTTTGACGCAGAGTTCACCCAGATGCCCGGGAGGGGCGGGCTGATTGTCTTCGGTAAGGATCAGGACCTCCGTGTTTCGACAGGGGAATCCGATCGGGAGCGGTTCGTCGTCGGCGAAGTCTCTGTCGATGCGATACCAGGTGCAGTCGACAGTGATTTCGATGGGGCCGTACAGGTTTACAAATTCTGTGTTGGGGAGTGCTTTGCGCCAGATATTGAACTGTCTGGTGGGAAAGACTTCGCCGGCGAAAAAGACGCGACGGAGACTGGGGAGGGGAAACTTGTGAAGGAGTCCAAGATTTGCGATCGCCACCATCACGGATGGCACCCAGAACAGAAAGGAGATGTGCTGCTGATGGAGAAATTCAACGAGTTTTGCGGGGAAGCCGGTCCATGCATCCGGGATCAGGCAGAGGCAGGCGCCGGAGGCAAGGGCGGTGTAGAGTTCGAGCGTATAGATATCGAAGTAGAGTGGTGAGAGGCAGGCGAAGCGGTCACTTTGAAAGAAGGGGAATTCGCCAAGCGTCCAGTCGATGAAATCAATGATGTTGCGGTGGTTCATCACGACGCTTTTGGGAACGCCGGTGGAACCAGACGTGTTGATGATGCAGACAGGGTCGACATCAAGCGACTGATTGCGTCTGTTTTCGATTTCCGCAAGTTCTGAGGGGGTTGGGGTGAGTTGGAGGCAGTCTTCGATGAGGAGCAGTTTTGCGCGGGAACCTGCCACAGTGAGAATTTCCGGGGCAAGCTCTTTGGATGTAATGATCAGGGCGGGTTCAAGGTTGTTCAGAATGGCGGCGGTTCGCTGGAGCGGTGAGCGGATGTCGAGATTGCTGTAGCAGTTTCTGCAGGCAAGCGTCCCCAGGTTTGCGGCAATGGTCTCGATGCCTCGGGGCAGGTAGACGCAGACAGGGGAATTAACGGTCGAAGAATTGCGGCAGATGGCGGCGGCGAAACGCGTGGAAAGCTGGATAAGCTGAGAGAAGGAGCGGGAGTCGCCGCGATACTCGACAGCGGGTGCTTCGGGGCAGTGTTTCAGGGCGCCTTGTTCGGCGTATTCGAGCAC
>JBEIJP010000731.1:0-2022 GCA_040380245.1 Acidobacteriota bacterium
ATCGAGGCGGGAAGGCTTGGGCAGAACCACCGTGGACCTGACGCTCTGCGTAGGTCCCTCATTCTTCCGGGCCCGTTGGAGCAGGAACGCCGTGCGCCGATGCCAAGACACGAGGCCGCACACCGCACCCATCGCCAGGATGCCGCAGGAAAGCGGGTCCCAGGTGAGCCTCGACTCGGGCCAGGCCAGTATTAGGGGACCACCCGCGGTAAAGCCGATCAACCAGAACACCCATGTGAATCCGAGCAAAATCTTCTCCCGCGGATTAGAAGCAGCATTCGGTATAAAACAGAGAACGGTGAACTGAAAGGCGCTCAACGACTGGGTCAGCAGCAGGAACCGAAGCAAGGCGGCAAGATCGACGGGAACGGTGCTTCCGAAGAGACCTGAGACCGTCCAACCAAGAGCGAGACCGGCCGTCGGGGCCAGCGCGCTCAGGGGCACGGCGATCCACCAAAATGAGGTCCCCAGCTCGCTCTTACGGACGGGCAACGACAACAGGGTGCGGGCGTTGGTCTGGGCGTTGGGCGCCACCGCGAGCGTGACCGCGCCAGGGAAGACCCCGGCGCCCAGAGGAATCCAGTGCGGATCCAGATTCACCACGCAACCGACTGCGACCCCGAGGGCTGCAAACAAGAGAAACCCAAAGAGGTGCGCCAACCACCAGCGCCGGTAGTGGTCTCGGAGAATCCACGGATGGAGGTTCATGATCAGTCCTTGGCCAGGGTGATGAACAACTCCTCCAGCGTGACCGGAGCCGAGAACAAGGCTTGCGCCCCGCACTGTTGGAGCCAGTCCCCGGACTGCTCCCCGCGGTCTACGAGCACCCGGAGTCGATTCCCGTCATTCCGGGCGATGACCACTCCCGGTTGGTTCCGCAGACGGACGGGATCGCTCGTCTGGCAATCAACCATCCGGTACCGCTGCAGGAGTTCCGCGGTCCCGCCCTCCAGGAGCATGCGCCCGTCCTTGATGAATCCCAGGCGATCGGCGAACCGCTCAACGTCGCCCAGGGCGTGAGTCGAGATCAGCACCGTGCGATCTTCATCCCGAACGGTTTCCAGCAACTCGGAATACAGGTCGTGCCGGGCCACCGCGTCGAGCCCGACGGTCGGCTCGTCGAGGATGAGGATGGACGGGCGCCAGGCCAGCGCCAGCACGAGGGCCAGCTTGATCTTGCTGCCGTAGGACAGCGTGGCGATCGAGTCATCAAGCCCGAGCCGGAAGGTCTCCAACAGATGGCCGCAGTGGCGGTCGTCCCAACCCCGATGGAACCCCCGCACGAAGCGAATGGCTTTTCCTATCTTGCCCCACATCCTGAAATCCAGGTCGGGGCTGACGTAGCCGATGCGCTGCTTCACCGCGACCTCGTCCCGGGCGTGGTCGAGCCCGTCGACGAGAATGCGCCCGCCATCCGGCGAGCCCATTCCCAGGAGCAGGTCGAGCGTGGTGGTCTTTCCGGCTCCGTTGGGGCCGACGAATCCGTAAATGGAACCGCGCGGAACCGTGAGGTCGAGCGGACCCAGGCGGAACTTGCGGAACGATTTGGTCAGGCCGCGGATCTCGATGGCATTCGGATTCATGGGTTGGGTTGGTTCGAGAGGTTTGCGAGGGATTCACGGACGAGGGACACGATCTCGCGATCGGAAAGACCGGCTTGTCGGGCGGACGCGATCGCGGCCTGGAAGAGCTGCGAGGCTTCCGCCTGGCGGGCCTCCCGGTTGCGATCCTGACCGGTCTCGGACACGAAGGTGCCGAGCCCTTGCCGACGATAGAGGATCCCTCCGCGCTCCAGTTCTTCGTAAGCGCGCTTCACAGTGATGACACTGACCATCAGGTCGGCCGCGAGTTGGCGGAAGGATGGCAGGGCGTCGCCCGGGCGCAGACGGCCGGCACTGATCTCGCGCTGGATGCCCTCGATGATCTGCTCATAGAGAGCCCCCTGCGCCGCTGGCGAGATGAGCGGCAGAGTCCAGGATGGGGACCGGTCAGACATCGTGACTACTGTATATACTGTGCATA
>JBEIJP010000732.1:0-2016 GCA_040380245.1 Acidobacteriota bacterium
GACACTGACCGCCAGCGGGCTTGCCGCGCTGACCATCAGCCTGACGCAGGCCGGGGCGACACCTGCGCCCACGACGATCTCTGATTTCGGCATCTTCTCGATCAACGTCCAGGACTTCTCCTATCCTGAGAAGAGCATCGCCACGGTCAACCGGATTCTCGACATCCACGAGAAGCACGGAATCCCGGTCGACATCTACCTGACGACGACGATGATCGACCTGTTCGAGCAGCTCTCACCCGCGCTGGTAGAGCGACTGAAGACTTCGCCGGTGGTCTCCGTCTCCTACCACGTCCGCCCCCCCAAGCCCTACTACACCAGATTTGACTGGGCTGGACTGGGCACGAAGTCGACGTCAGAGCAGTACAGTTCGATCATGAACTACGAAACACACGGTCTGGATCTGACGACCGGACTCCCAACGGCGGCGAGTGGCGGCTATCAGAAGCTGAAGGATCTGCTTGGCTATGCGCCGTGGGCGGCCTCGGCGCAGGCCGATGGAGGCCTGGCCCAGCAGGCGGCGCTGGTCTTCAAGGATCTGGGCGGGCGGTTCCGGGTCATTCACGGAAAAGCCTCCAATCTGGGGGACAAGCAGGACGGGACCTACGTCCGACCGGAACACCACGACCTCCTTCTCTTCCAGACAGTCGGTCAGGACGTGCGGACCGTAGTCGAGAACGGGATTACACAGGCCCGTCAGGCGGCTGGCGCGAGCGCTCCCTACTTTGTCGGCATCAAGATGCACGACAACGATTTCTTCGCGGTCGATTCGGCCTGGGTAACGGTCTACGTCAACGGTTCCCGTCGTCCGCCCTTCGACACCTCCAGGAAGTCTGCCCTCTTGAGCGATGCCGAGCAGCAGGCGATCTGGCAGCATTACGAGTCGACCGTGGGCTATGTCGCCTCGCAGAAATCCCGCTTCACCGCGGTCGGGCTGCCCGGAGTCTGGCAGATGCTCAACCCGACGATCGTTCCCCCCCCTGCCCCGCCTCCGCAACCCGTGGCGCCGAGCGGCTCCAGGGTCTACATCTCGGGAACGATGCACATCGAGTCGAATCGACTGCGCTGGCCAAAGGTCGACGCGCTCCTCGCCTTCTTCGAGCGGGCGACCAGGGCTGGCAAGGTCGGCTCACAGACGACGGCGATGAAGTGGTCGGTCGGCGCCGATATCGGCTGGCTGACAGGCGAACCACGCGCCGCCGAGGTGATCGCGAAGCTGGAGGCGATGGGGGTCGAGATGGATATCCACGCGCACAATTTCGCCGATCGGGCGAACTGTGCGGCACAGATTACCCGCCTGGGAGGGCACCCGAACAAGGTCTCTTCCGGCAACATCGTCACCGAGATCGACGCGCTGCGCAGCCCGGTCAGGGGGAGCAACGGAGCGACCTGGCAAGCCGAGATCCTCTACGGCACCACCCAGCGGCCCGGCCACCCGGAGGGCGCCGATGACACCAGCTATGGCGTCTGGCGGCCAAAGAGCAGCAGCGACTACACGACTCACGACCCGGCGGGAAATCTGATCTCAGTCGGCGGCGGACCGCGCTCCCTCGCCGGGGCCACCTCGATCATCGACAAGCTCAAGTCGCTGACCGGACTCGCCCCGGTCTACAGCACCACCGTTATGGTCCATCCCGACACACTCGTCGTCGTCGGGACCTCCGATGGGATCGATAAGATCGAGGCCTGGGCGGCTGCCGCCGGCAAGGAAGCGGTCGTCAAATGGGGGACCCTCACCGAGACGGCCGCCGCCTGGGTGTCCGCCGGCTCGAAGAGTTCCCGCGTCCAGGATCTCTCGACGTTGCGGTAGTCGGCTCCCTCCCCTCAGCGGGAGTTATGGCCGGGAGAGAAGGCTCTCCTGGCCCGTCTTTCCTCCAGGGCTTTTGCAAAGTCAGGGACAGCAGCCATGACTGACCTGTCATAACTCCAATGGATGGGTGCTGGAGTGCCAGTGATTGGGAGAGCAGGATCGGCTCCCGGTGTCCCAACGGGACACCGCATACCAGCCCAGGGCAA
>JBEIJP010000733.1:0-2015 GCA_040380245.1 Acidobacteriota bacterium
ACCATCAACACCTCGGAGTTCACGCAGGTCAAGAACCGCTTGATCGCCATGACCAACGCCCGCTCGACGGGTGGTCGCGGCGGGATCGGCGGCCCCGCCGGCGAGGAATCGAAGAAGCCGACGCTCAAGCGCCGACAGCCGACGCCGCCCGAAGGCTCGGAAGAGGCGGCCGGCGCGGCGACGGAAGAGAGCCAGGCCCCCGATCGCCCCACACTCCGCCGGAAGGAGACCCCTCCCGCTGAAGCGCCCAAGCCGCCAGAGCAGAACCGCTAGCCGGGGACGCTTCTGAGAGCGGGAAATATCGAGTGCTTACCGCGCGGGTACCGCTCTTTCTGACGGCGCGGCTATCAATCTGACTGCAGGTGACAGTTTGCGTCATTCAAAGGTATCGAATCGCGTCACGCTCGGATCGCCTGGATGTCGGAGGTGCAGAAATGGTCAGAGACCTGGCAGCCAAACAGGCGGCCATCGCGAAATTGTGTACCCGCTTCGGCGTCACGCGTCTGGACGTCTTCGGCTCGGCTCTGCGCGACGACTTCCGCCCCGGGGTGAGCGACGTCGACCTCCTTGTCGAGTTCGCACCGATGGAGCCTCCCGCTCTCGCCGATGCCTACTTCGGCCTGCTCGACGAATTGCGCGCCCTGTTGGGTAACGATGTCGATCTGGTTATGGTGGATGCCGTTCGCAACCGCTATATCGCGCACGAAATTGAGCACACCAGGAAGTTACTCTATGCCGCGTAGCTCACTCGCCTACCTCGCCGACATCGTTGATGCCTGCGAGGCGATCGAGAGCTTCCTGACGGGCGTCGACCCCGACGCCTACCGCGCCGCGCAGATGATCCGTTCAGCGGTCGAACGCCAGCTGATTCTGATCGGTGAGGCAGTCGGATCCTTCTGAGGATACTTTCATTACGACTCGCGTTAAGCAGATTGCGGAGGAAGTGAAGTCCCTCCCCGTAAGCGAGCGAGAGGAATTTCTGTCATGGCTCGCTGAGTTCGAGCTTGGCCAGTCCGACTCGTGGGATGCGGAGATTGCCAGGGATTCACAGCTTGGCGCCTGGATGCAACGATCTCTGGATCGCGTACGGCTAGACATTGCCGCTACCGAGCGCCCTTCTGAGCCGGCGAGGTTCGCCCGGGGCCGCGCAGCGCACGCCCGGGCGTCTCGCCGGTATGCCGACCATCGCGGATGACCTGGCGCCCGTTGACAAAGACGTGGACCATCCCCTCAGCGTACTGATGGGGACGCTCGAAGGTCGCGCGATCGGTCACCTTCGCCGGATCGAAGATCACCACGTCAGCAAAGTAGCCCTGACGGAGGAGCCCCCGCTGCGCGAGCCCGAGATTGCCGGCCGGAAGACTGGTCAGTCGGCGGATCGCCTCGGTCAACGGCATGACCTTCTCCTCGCGAACATACTTCCCCAGCAGGCGCGCGAAGTTGCCATAGGCGCGCGGATGGGTCGAGGTCTTGAGGAAGACGCCTTCGGTCGCCATCGACCCGGCGTCCGAACCGAAAGAGACCCACGGATACTTGAGCTGTTTGCGGATGTTCTCCTCGGACATCATGAAATAGACAGTGCCAATCCTCGAACGATCCTTGAGGATGAGGTTCATGATCGTCTCGACGGGATCCTCGCCACGTTCGCGGGCGACCTCGGCCAGGGTTCGGCCGATATATTTCCGCAACGCCTCGCTCCGGAAATCGACGAGGAGGATCTGCTCCGGCGAGCCGGCGCTGAGGTAGAGGTTCTCCCACTTGTCGCTGGGCGTGCGGATCTCCGCGGCAATGCGGCGTCGCGTCTCCGGGTCAGCCAGTCGTGCGTAGAGCGCCGGATAGCCGCCGTCGAGGACCCAGGGAGGCATCGAGGCGGTCAGTCCAGTCGCGCCGGCGGTGTAGGTGTACATATCGGCAGTGATCTTGAGCCCGCTGCGCCGCGCGCGCTCGACCTTGGCCAGGGCCTCGTCCATCTTCCGGTAGTTGTCGCTGCCAGCCGCCTTGAGGTGGTAGATCTC
>JBEIJP010000734.1:0-2009 GCA_040380245.1 Acidobacteriota bacterium
GACTATAGCAAACTACCGTCAATAGAGAACGTGGGACCAGCAAGACAGAGAGGGTCGCCGCAATGAGAAGCGAAGCAACCGAACATCATTGGCAGCTCACCCGCTATCGCGCCGACGAGGAGGTGGAGACCTTTCTCGAACGCTTGCAGGATCTCGTCCCGGATGCCTCCTGGCAGGCTTCGATCATCCGAGTAGAAGACGGGGAGACCAAATCTCCCTTGCTCCCCGGGCTGATCGGAGACCGGACATCCTCCCCGCTTCCGGAAACTCCCCCAAAGAACGAGCCCAGGGTCCGTTTTTTGCAAGGTGGGTGGTGGGGAGCCGGGATCGCGAGTCTGGCCGTACTCTGGTGGTTGCTGCCTCGGCGGACGCCGCCGGCCTCTCCCGGAAGAGACCTCGTCCTCGGGCTGGTCGCCCTGGCCTCGGGCTTTCTCGGCGGCCTGCTGGTGAGCCTCCTCATCGGTTGGATCCGACAACGCACACTCCCAGGGGAGCGGCAGACGGACCGCTCCCGTCCCCCCGAGCCAGTCCCTCCCCCCCGTCCATCGCAGCCCGTCCTTCTCGCGGTAAGAATTCCGACCGATCTGACGGAGAGAGTGGCCGCGCTGGCCCGCGAACTCGGGGGCGAGGTGGTTCAGATCTGAGCAATCCATCCAGTCCGGGATGCCGAGTGGCAATCAGAGGGAGAAGCATGAAGTCCAGTTATGATGTGATCGTCATTGGAGCGGGTCCGGCCGGAAGCGCCGCCTCGATCGTCCTTGCCCAGGCCGGCCATCGGGTGCTGCTGCTCGAAAAGAGCCGGTTCCCACGAGAGAAACTCTGTGGGGAGTTCCTGACCCCGGAGTGCCTCTCGATCCTGGCGCGGCTGGGCGTCCTCGACCGGATGATTGAGGCGGGGGCGGCCCCGATCCATCAGTTCACGCTCTTTGCGCCGGAGGGTCAGGGGATCCACATCCCGCTCGATTGGATCGGAGAGGGCCGCCGATTCGCGCTGGGGCTCTCGCGAGGCCGGATGGACTGGATCCTCCTCGACCGGGCCCGGGAGGTCGGAGTGGAGGTGCGGGAAGAGACAACCGTCCACTCCACGCTGCTGGAGGATGGACCGCGGCTCTGGATCGAGGGCCAATCCCCTGGTCAGCCCCGACAATCGTTTGGCGCAACGCTGATTCTCGACGCCTCGGGCCGGAATGGGGTCTTTCACAAGCAGGTCGAACGACCCGTCTCCCGCTTTCAGGGCGCGCGGATCTTCGGTTGCAAAGCCCACCTCCGGCTGCTGCCCGGGCTGGAGGATCAGGGAGAACTCTTCTTCTTTGGCGATGGATATGGGGGGCTCTCCCACGTCGAGGGGGAGCGCACCAACCTCTGCTTCCTGACGACCGAGCGGACTTTGCTCGCCGCGAAGGGGGACCGGGAGCGCCTCCTCGACCTGACACTGCGGACCAATGTCGCCGCCCGCAAACGACTCTCTCAGGTAGAGATTGTCGGAGACTGGCTCGGAACCGGGCCGATCACCTACGGGCGCCAGCTATCGCCTCCGGGAGTCCTCGCCATCGGCGACGCGGGTGCCTTCATCGACCCCTTCACTGGGAGCGGGATGCTGCTCGCCCTCAGCAGTGGCCTGCTCGCCGGCGACGTGATCGACGAGCACTTTCAGAGAGGAACCCGGGACCGGGCGACGATTCTCGATGGCTACCGCGCCAGTCACCGGCGGCTCTTTCATCGACGCTACCGGGCGGTCTCCTTCCTGCGCCAGCTGGCCTTCCGACCCTCGATCCGCCACCTCCTGGTAAGCGTCCTCCAGCGACAGCCAGGCCTGGCGCGCATGGTCGCGCAGAGCACCCGACTTCATTCGGCCCCCCGACGCGCAGCCTGATCCAGCCCTCTCAGTTTTCCGGGGGAGGGTGGGGCGGACGCGACGTCGACCCACTGGTCAGGATGGCATTGAAGAGGAAGGGGAACGTCGCGAGACTGACGCCCCTGTAGAGCGGGGAGAAGCCAAAGAGAAGAAC
>JBEIJP010000735.1:0-2004 GCA_040380245.1 Acidobacteriota bacterium
ACCGGCACCGGATTTGTCGCCGTGACCGTGAAGCTGATCGCCGTCGAGACGCCCCCTCCCGGCGCTGGGTGAAAGACCGTCACCGCGGCCACTCCCGTCGTCGCCAGATCTGCCGCCAGAATCTGCGCTCGCAGCTCGGTGGGCCCCTGGTACGTTGTCACCCGGTCCTGCCCGTTCCACCTCACCACCGCGCCGGAGACAAAGTTGGTCCCCGTCACGGTCAGGGTCAGTGCCCCGCTGTTCTGCGCCGCGGTTGCCGGCGAAATGGCGCTGACAACCGGAAGAGGATTCTGCGACGTCACCTCGATCGATCCGGCTCGTTCACAGATCAGTGTGGTGGGAAGCAACTGCCGGATACGCTGATTATTGCTATCGGTGAAGAGCAACTCCCCCGCTACCCCGATCGTCACGTTGACCGTTTTGGGAAGCTGATTGGCGGCGCCCGACCCGACGACCAGATCGGAGGGGGCAATCCGGATCTGAGCTGACGCGGCGCTCCCCCCATCTCCGCGAAAACCGGGAGCCTCTCCGGCCACCCGGGTCACTACTCCAGCTGGACTGACCGCCACCACCTGGTGGTTGCCTGACGTTCGAGCCGCGGGCGACACTGTCACATAGGCGGTGCCATCGGCTCCGACGGCGACATCCCGTGGTCGAGTCATCGCCCCCCCCAATTGGGCAAAAGTGCCACTCTCCGCCGCCGTCTCACGCAGCAGGCTGCTCCCTTCGTAGTTGGCAATGTAGAGACGCCCCTCCGCATCCAGCCCCAGCCCCGTGTACTGGGCAACCGGAAGCGCCAGGCTGCTGATGACGCCGGTCCTCGGTAGAATCCGTCGCACCGATCCCTGCCCTACATCAGTCACATAGATCGTTCCATTTGCGGCAACCGCCACATCGGAGGCTCCGATCAACACCGCGTTGAGCGCAAACCCACCATCTCCTTTTCCGGCATCGCCTCCCCCGGCGATCCGGGAAATCTGGCCCGGTGGCACCACGATCGGGGAAGTGGAATCGGCGTAAAAGGTCACAGCGGTGTTTCCCGTATTGACAAACCGAATCGTACTGGTCCGCCGGGCACTGAGCGACCCTGGCGGGACTGCAATCCCTCCTCGGGAGTCGACCAGATAGAGCCCCTGTCGAGTCGAGAAGAGCCCCTGCGGTTCGACAAAGCCAGCTTGTGCCACTGGCCCATTGATCTGCCCTCCCGTCTGTAACGGATTGACAGTCACAATCGTGCCCGCCGCCACGACCTGCTCGGAACTGGTTCCGGGAAAGATCGTCTTGGGCCCATTTCCCCGATTGACAAATCGGAGCGAGGAGAGAAGCGTGTCCGCAACCCATAGATTCCCCTCTGGATCGACGGATACTCCAACGGGGGTCGACAAGGTCGTACTCTTGGCCAATCCCCCATCGAATGGATAGACGAGACCATTGCCCGCAATCGTCCCAATGGTGCCTGCCGGAACCGTGACCCCTGCCAGCGTCACGGAGGTCCCGCTGAGGTTCAGATACCGTATCCGGGCACGGCGAGCCGGGCCTTGATCCGCCAGGTAAAGGCCCGCCCCATCCGCGTCCAGACTGGCCAGGGGGGTCGTCGAGGCAGAGTTGAAGAGGTAGAGCGCCGCTTGGGCCATCGCCTGTCCATCGCCGCAGTTGGAGCCCGTATAGTCGCACGCGACGCCAAGCTGCCCCGCGATGACCGTGGCCCCAGCCGAGGGTGCCAGGCGAGTCACCGTCTGCTGGTTTCCGTTGGCCGAGTAGACACTCCCGCCTTGAATGGCGAGCCCGGAAGGATAGGCGTTGATGATCTGTGGGCCAACCGGAAACTGATGGACTAGCGTGGCATTGCCCGCCGTGTCGACACGGATCACCCGGCCGTGCCCGGTATCGGCAACAAAGAGATTGCCGGCGGCGTCGAAGCGAAGCGCCCGCGGCAAGAGCAATGGAAGCGAGGTGGCCCCTCCCGGGACAAATACCTCCGTCACCTGAGTGGCTTGCCCATTC
>JBEIJP010000736.1:0-2004 GCA_040380245.1 Acidobacteriota bacterium
AGCAGGTCGTGTGGCGTAAATCTTTTCGATATTTGGCTCGTGGTCGTTGCAAATTGAACCACAGCAACCCCAAATCAGCATTGATCATCGCTCTACGGTGAAGGAGAAGGGTATGGCAATCACATCTGAGATGGTTCGCAATCTGCGTGAGAAGACTGGCGCAGGAATGATGGAGTGCAAGAAGGCGCTGACTGAGGCCAATGGCAACGAGGAGGCGGCGATCGAGCTGCTTCGGAAGTCTGGGTTGGCGAGCGCGAAGAAGCGGGAAGGACGAATCGCCGCCGAGGGGGTCGTCGGGTCCTACATCCATATGGGTGGCAAGGTCGGTGTGCTGCTTGAGGTCAACTGTGAGACAGACTTCGTCGCGCGCTCGGAGGACTTCCAGAAGTTCGTGCGGGACCTGGCGATGCACATCTGCGCCTCCGAGCCCCAGTACGTGACGCGGGAAGAGGTTCCGGCAGAGGTGATCGAAAAGGAGAAGGCGATCGCGCTCGGCCAGGCGCAGGCGGATCCCAAGAACGCCAACAAGCCGGCCAACATCATCGAAAAGATGGTCCAGGGGCGAATCGAGAAGTTCTTCACCGACGCGGTCCTGTTGCAGCAACCGTTCGTCAAGGACCAGAGCCTGACGGTCGGCGAGGTGGTCACACAGATCACCGCCAAGACGGGCGAGAAGGTCAGCGTCCGCCGCTTCACGCGCTACAAGATGGGAGAAGGGCTGGAGAAGCGCTCTGACGATTTCGCGTCCGAAGTGGCTGCGGCCATTCAGTAAACGAGCCTTGTTGGTGTGAGGGCCTCGGCTGCGGGGCCCTCTTCCGAACTGACACGAACGGGAGGGCGCGCGATTGTCCAGATCTCCCCCCGTTCCAGACCCTCTGAGTGACCCCCAGTGACCGAAACATCGACAGCGTCGCCACGTCAGTATCGCCGAATCCTGCTCAAGCTGAGTGGGGAAGCGTTAATGGGAGAGGTCGGCTACGGGATCGATCCCCAAGTCGTCCAGCGGATCGCGGCAGAGATCCAGGAGGTCCACTCCCTCGGCGTCGAGATTGCCCTGGTAGTGGGTGGGGGCAACATCTTCCGCGGGATCAAAGCGAGCGCCAGGGGCATGGACCGGGCCTCGGCCGACTATATGGGCATGTTGGCGACGGTGATGAACGCGCTGGCCCTCCAGGACGCCCTCGAAAAACGAGGGGTCTACACACGGGTCGTCTCGGCGATCGAGATGCGGGAGGTAGCCGAGCCCTTCATCCGGCGCCGGGCGATTCGTCACCTCGAGAAGGGGCGGATCGTCATCTTCGCCGCGGGAATTGGACAACCCTTCTTCACGACCGACACCGCCGCGGCGATGCGTGCGCTGGAGATTCAGGCCGACGTCATTATGAAGGCGACCCGGGTGGGAGGGATCTACACTGCGGACCCGCGGAAAGACGCGACGGCCGTCAAGATCGATCAACTCGGATATATGCGTGTCCTGCAGGAGGAGCTTGGGGTGATGGACACCTCGGCGATTTCACTCTGCAAGGACAACCGTCTTCCCATACTTGTTTTTGATATGACGGTCCACGGAAACATCCAGCGGGCCGTCTTGGGGGAGCCGGTCGGATCGATTGTCAAACCGGAGGATCAGCTCCGATGAGGGAGGACCGATGACCCAGGAGATTGCCAAGGAGACCCGCTCACGAATGGAGAAGGTGGTCGACGACTTCAAGCACAAGCTGGCGGCGGTACGGACTGGCCGCGCCACGACCAGCCTCCTCGACAACCTGCATGTCGAGTACTATGGCGCCGCGATGCCGCTCAACCAGGTGGCCACGGTCCATGCCCCGGACGCCTCGATGCTGACGGTGCAGCCCTTCGACCCGACCATGATCAACGAGATCGAGAAGGCGATCCGCGCCTCCGATCTCGGCTTCAATCCCTCCAATGATGGGAAGCTGGTGCGAATCCCGATTCCGCCGCTGACGGAAGAGCGCCGTCGTCAGTTCGTCAAGGTGGTGCACG
>JBEIJP010000737.1:0-2003 GCA_040380245.1 Acidobacteriota bacterium
GAACCCCACCCAGATCGCGCAACTGACCAGCACCGAGGCGCTGAGGTACCCATACGACGCCGAGCGCAGCCGCGTCGTCATCCCGTAAACGGCGAGAATCCCGACGACGCTCCAAAGCACGATCCCAATCCGCGCGGCAAACTCCGAGACCCCAAGCAGTCGATACCCGACCGCCGCCAGCCAGTAGGTCAGCGCCGGCTTCTCGAACCACTCCAACCCCGCCAGACGCGGGGTGATCAGATCCCCTGTGGCGACCATCGCCCGCGCGATGTCGGCGTAGCGCGGCTCGTCCGGCCCAATCAGCGGGAGCCGCCCCAGTCCGTGCACCAGGAGCAATCCCGAAAGAACGCCGAGGGCGATCAGCGCCGCCCCATGCCGCTGTGTCACTGGCTCTGCCTGCCTCTTCCCTTCTTCCATCGACCGCTCCACGCGCTCTCCTCTCCGGCGTGCCGCGCCGCCCCGGCCCGCTCCACGTCCAATTCAATTTCCCATTTTGGCGTCGAACGGGTACATTGCCGAATGAGAGTACCATTCAGCGAAGGAAACGAAAACCGAACGACGATTCGACGTCGCCCTGCCTTCCCGCAAGGCCACGTCGCAATTCCCTGGAAGGAGTGACGATCGAGAGCATGGGTGCCACAGAGAACGAGCCGATCCGGACCGCCGTCATTGGAGTGGGCCATCTGGGCAAGGAGCACGCGCGGCTCCTCGCCAGCCTTCCGGGAAGCCGCCTCGTCGCGGTCTGCGACACCAACCCCACGGTCGGCCAGGCGATCGCCGCGACCTACGGCACGCGCTACGTCGCTGATCTCCGGGAGCTCCTCGACCCACTTCAGGTCGACGCCGTCAGCATTGCCACCCCGACGGTCCATCACCACCAGACGGCGACGGCCTGCCTCCGCGCCGGCGTCCACGTCATGGTCGAAAAGCCGATCGCACGCACCCTCGCCGAGGCTGACGAGATGGTCGAGCTCGCCGACGAGCGTGGACTCGTCCTGCAGGTCGGCCACATCGAGCGATTCAACCCCGCCTTCCAGGCGCTGCAGAAGGTCCTGACCCGCCCGCGCTTCTTCGAGGCCCACCGGATGGGGATCTTCACCCCACGGTCGCTCGACATCGACGTCGTCATGGACCTGATGGTCCACGAGCTCGATATCATTCACGCGCTGGTCGGAGACGAAGAGGTCGTCCGCCTCGAAGCCGTCGGCATCCCGATCCTGACGCGCAAGATCGATCTCGCCAACGCCCGCCTGGAGTTCGCCAACGGCTGCATCGCCAACATCACCGCCAGCCGTGTCTCCGGGGAGCGCCTCCGCAAGCTGCGCGTCTTTCAACCCCACGAGTACTACTCGCTCGACTACGCCGAACAGCAGGTCGCCGTTTGCCAGTTGATCCCCTCCGACGACCCGGCGACCCTCCCCAACCTCATCGCCGGCGGCCTCGAGGTGACGCGGCGCGAGCCCCTCGCCGTCGAACTGGAGTCCTTCCTGACAGCCGTCCGCACCCACACCACGCCCGTCGTCACCGGCGCGGATGGCCGCTGGGCCCTGCGGATGGCCCTCGAAGTGCTGGAAAAGATCCGGGCGCACGCCATCCGCGCCGAGATCGGGCTCCATTTCGAATAGCCCGTGCCCGTCAAGACAGACCGATTGGACATTACACACACAAGGAATTGACCGATTATGAAGACCTCCCCCGTGACCTTGAACGACCTTCGCGGCGTCTTTCCCGTCCCCCCGCTGGCGCGGAGAGGGGACGCCCGTCGCTCGCTCCACCTCCCCGCCAACCAGCAGATCGTCGACCATCTCGTCGCCGGCGGCATGACCCGGTTCCTCTACGGCGGAAACGCCTTTCTCTACCACATCACCCTCGCTGAGTACGAAGAGCTGCTCGGCTGGCTCTCCAGTTTTCCGGGAGATCTCTGGGCGATTCCGAGCCTTGGCCCCTCCTACGGGCGGGCGATCGATCAGGCTGGAATCCTGCGGCGCCACGCCTTCCCCTGC
>JBEIJP010000738.1:0-2001 GCA_040380245.1 Acidobacteriota bacterium
GCCCGACCCGTCGCAGCAGCCGAACCAGCTCCTCGATCGGAGTCGTCAACGAGAGCAGCGCCAGGCAGCTCATCCCCGCGCCGGCCCGCCACAGCACCTCCCCAGCCCGCGCCAGCGACGCGGCGGAGATTCGAATGCCTCCCTCCCAGCTCACCTCCAGGACAATCCCGAGCAGGCTCAGCAGCGTGAACCCCGCCGGCAGCGCGAGAAATCGCAGGTAGGCCCCCACGGGGATCCGGGCACTCCCCAGGCTGATGACGACAACAGCGACCCAGACCAGCACGGCCCCCGGACGCGGCGGGAGCAGAAGGCTCAGCCCCAGAAACCCCAGCGAGATCAGCGCCTTCTCGGCTGGGGCATTCTGCCGCCAGCGGTTCTCTCTCGCTCCTCGCTCGATCTCGGCATGGCGCAAGTGCACGCAATTACTCCCGGGATCTCTTCGCCGCCAGCGACGCTCGCTGCGCCTCGCCGGGCTCTGCCCACTTTCCGGAAGCCGCCAATTGCCCCCGGGAGTGACGCCACAAGAGGTAGAGCAGGACGCCCGCTCCCCCGAACGCCTGCAGAAGAAAGAGCAGCGGCTCGAGTCGTTCCGATGGTTCGAAGATCGGTTCCGCCCACGGTTGATAGCCGGGGCTGATCTGTCCGATCATCTCCATTGCCCGATCATCCGTTCCGCTTCGATCGATCCCCAGCCACTGCGCAAGGGAGGGAAGCCCGGCCAGGATGAGCAGGAGGAGCACCATGCCCATCTCGCCGAGCCTCCGTTTCCGATTCGACGGCAAGTTCCCCTGAGAACGACCCCTTGGCTTTTGGTCGCGGCTCAGGGACAAGGCTGCCTTCCTTCTTGCCATCGATCCCTCCCTTTCTCACTTGGCCGTCGCCGGCACGCGCGCCAGCAATTGGATGGCCCGATCTCCCAGTCTCGTCAGGAGGTGTCGGACAATGATCGTCGTGACGATCCCTTCCAGAATCGCCAGGGGGATCTGCGTCCAGGCAAAGATGCCGACAAACGAGACAATGCTTCCCCGAATTCCGGTCGATGCTTGTGGAAAGGCGAGCGCCAGCTGGATGGCGGTCACCAGGTAGGTTCCCAGGTTGGCGATGATCGCCGCGCCTCCGGCAGCGATGCCCGTCGACAGACCCAGCCGCCGCTGCAGCTGAAAGGCGCCCGCCGCCAGCCACGGCCCCGCGATCCCCATCGCGAAGAGGTTGGCCCCGAGCGTCGTCAGCCCCCCGTGCGCCAGCAGCAGGGCCTGGAAGAGCAGCACAATCCCCACAATGACCGACATCACCGATGGTCCCAGCAGGACGGTCCCGAGCGCGGTTCCCGTCGGGTGCGAACTGCTCCCCGCGACCGATGGCAGCTTGAGCGCCGAGAAGAGAAACGTCACCGCGCCGGCGGCGCCCAGCAGCAGCCGAGCCTCCGGCTGCTGCTCCAGACGCCGGGCCAGCCGCCTCCCTCCGCGCACCACGAACGGAGCGCTGACGGCCGACCAGGCCAGCGCATGCCCAATCGGCAGAAATCCCTCGCTGATATGCATCGTCTCCCTCCCTCCTGTGTTTCGACCGGGGAGCATAGGCGGCTCTCCCCCGTTCCGCGAGCGGAATTGAATGAACAGATCGATTCCGCCCACCGACGCCCGTTTTTGACGAATGAATGGTCTCTTCCCCTCTGCTCCTTGACCGTCGTCGGACTGCACACTCGTTGCCGACAACACACTGCGGTCAATTTGCGCGGCAGGGATCACGTCAGTGGCGGCCTGCCAAGGCAAGGGACTGGTAGGGGCGCTTCGCGAATCGCCCCTATAAACCTTGTCGGCAACACTTCACGATCGTTTCAGGGGGTGGGATGGGTGATGGCGTCACCGGGGCATACCAGCCCAGGGTGAAACCCTGGGTACTCTCGGCAGACCATTGCGGTGTCCCGTTGGGACATGGAGTACTTCGCGCATCTCCTTCGGCGGTATCCAGATCTACTCAGTTTTTTATGATTGCGGGCAA
>JBEIJP010000739.1:0-1996 GCA_040380245.1 Acidobacteriota bacterium
AGGCCAATCAGGGCCAGCAGGATGACCTTCTTCATCCACTGGCGGCGTGGGATCCTTCTCGGGAGTCTCAGCATCGCGATCTTTCCTTTGGACTCGTTTGGTCTCTTGGCTTTGATGGAGAGGAGGTCGACAAGGGCCTGCTTGCCCGGCAAGCCGGGACAGCCCTCGTCTTCCAACTGCTGTCATCAGTTCATCCAAGGGGCACCCGCGCTCTTCGCTCTGGAAGAAAGACCCATCAGCCAGACGGAAACTGGTGGATGACGCTTGAATGATAGTTGAACGGTTCTCTCGGGAGATTCGAACATCGTCGGGTCCGACGTACTCGAATTGGAACCAGAGGGACAAATTATGCTTCCCGGGCCCGCTTGTCAATTGCGCAGGATCCCTGCGCCCTTTGCAAGCGGAAGTCGGTGCGCTATCCTCGCCCCCGCGATCGGTGAGGTCCTGCAAGCCAGGAAGAGAGGCGGGCGGGTCACGCCTCTCACGATCCACACCGGCCGGCCCCGAAAGCAGAGAGTACCATCCAGGCGGACTACGAACGGAGGAACGGATGCCAAATCAATGCAGCGAAGAGCGACGAAAGCAGGTCGGGGAGCACGACCATCGCTGGCGGGAGCGGCGACAGATCCGCAGGAGCCGAGCGCTCATCCTGCTCTTCGTCCTGGTAACGGTTGGAACCCTGGCGACCGGGACCTCGGCGCAAACTTCGCGAGGAGCCAGGCCCGCGTCTTCCTCCCGGCGATTGCCAAAGATCCCGGGCGCGAGGCCACGCAACATCATCCTGATTTTGACCGACGACCATCGCTACGACGCCCTCGGCTTTCTCAAGGGACAGTCCTTTCTGCAGACGCCGGCGCTCGACGCCATGGCCCGTCAGGGAGTTCACCTCAGGAACGCCTTCGTCACCACCGCGCTCTGCAGTCCGAGCCGCGCTTCGATCCTCACCGGCCACTATGCCCATCGCCATCGGGTCGTCGACAACAACAACCCCGTTGGGGCCGATCTCGTCTTCTTTCCCCAGTATCTTCAGGCAGCCGGCTACCGCACCGCGCTGGTCGGGAAGTGGCATATGGGCGGCGAGGGGGACGATCCCCAGCGTGGGTTCGATCATTGGGTCAGTTTCAAAGGGCAGGGAACCTACCTCCCCAGTCGCAATGGACTCAACGTCAATGGAAAGCGAGTTCCGCAAAAGGGCTACATCACCGACGAGCTGACCGACTACGCCATCGACTGGCTCGACCAGCAGTCGCCCGAGCGCCCCTTCATGCTCTACCTCTCTCACAAAGGAGTCCACGCCGAGTTTGAGCCCGCCGAGCGTCACAAAGGGCGCTACCAGGGGGAGACCTTCCGGTCGCCGCTCACGCAGGATCCATCCTGGATCCCGGGCTTCCCGATGTGGGTCCAGAACCAGCGCAACAGCTGGCATGGCATCGAATACCCCTACCACTCCGATCTGGATATCGCCAGCTACTACAAACGGTACGCCGAGACCCTCCTCGGAGTCGACGAGAGCGTCGGCCGGGTCAACGACTGGCTGCGCCGGAAGAACCTGCTCGACTCCACCCTGGTGCTCTACATGGGCGACAATGGGTTTGCCTTCGGTGAGCACGGACTGATCGACAAGCGGACCGCCTACGAAGAGTCGATGCGGATCCCGATGCTCCTGCAGTGCCCGGAGCTGGTGTCAGGCGGGAAGACGGTGGAGGAGGTGGTCGCCAATATCGACGTCGCCCCAACCCTCCTCGAAGCGGCAGGTCTGCGACCCCCGGCAGGGCTCGATGGCCGCAGTCTTCTCGGCGTCGTCCGCGGGACCGAACGGAACTGGCGCACCGAGCTGCTCTATGAGTACTACTGGGAGCGCAATTTCCCTCACACGCCCACGATCCACGCGCTGCGGGGAGATCGCTATAAATACATCCACTACCACGGCGTCTGGGATACGGACGAACTCTTCGATCTCCGCGAAGATCCCTTCGAGACGCGCAATCTGTTGACT
>JBEIJP010000740.1:0-1996 GCA_040380245.1 Acidobacteriota bacterium
CACCAATCGGTTCTGCAACAAGTGTGGAGCGCGGCTGCTACCCACTCAGCCCTCTCCCCGCGATGGTGGCGTCGAGGGCCAGCCACATTCGCCCTCGGCGGCGGCACCGTCCAGTTTCGACCCTGCCCAGGACCCTGCCCAGGAGAGAACCGCTCCCCTGCCGGGCACCTGGCCGGCCGGGCGTGGGCCGGGTACTGCCCCCTCGCCGCCTGTCCCAGGACAGATGACGACGGGGGAGTTAACGCCCAACATCGCCGGCATGCTCTGCTACCCACTCTCTTTTGTGACCGGTGTCCTCTTCCTCATCCTCGCGCCCTACAACCGGAACGGGTTCGTGCGCTTCCACGCCTACCAGTCGATCTTCTTCTGCGTCGGCATCATCCTGCTCAATATCATGCTTGGAATCGTCACGATCATTCTGCCCAGCTTTCTCGAAGCCATGATGTGGACGGGACTCCGCGCGCTCGCGCTGGGGGGGTCGGTGTGGCTGATGTATCAAGCCTATCTCGGCAACCGGTTCGCCCTCCCCATCATCGGGGAGCTGGCCGATAACCAATCACGCAAACCCTGATCTCTGTTGGGATGTGGAAGTAGAAATGGAGATGAGAGCGGTGGAGGTGGCAGGACAGTCGATCTGGCAAGGGATCGCGCGACCAGGCATCGGAATCGGGAGGGTGATTCTCCTCCTCCTCAGCGCAACGGGCTGGAGCTTGGCCGGCGGACAAGAGCCCCCTCTCACCTGGCCGACAGGTCTCAGCGAAAAGGAGATCGCGACGCTGCAGCGTGCGACTTCGCCCCGGGCCCACGTCGAGGCGGTCCTCAAGATCTCGACGCAACGGATGAGCGGGGCCCTCAGCCTCGCCCGGGAGAACCGCTACCAGGAGGCCCGGGAGCAACTCTCCCTCTTCGTCTCCCTCATCGGCTATGCTGATCGCTATACCCGCGCCCTCCCGCCGGCGCGACGCAAGGACCGCGACCAGAATCTCAAACGCCTCGAACAAGCGATCTTTCGACAGCACAACCCGCTCGACACCCTGCTCTCCGACTTTCCCTACCAGCTCCGGGAAGAGAGCCAGCCCGGCGTCGATCAAGTCCGACGCATCCGCCTCCGCGCCATCAACGACCTGCTCGGCGGAGGCCGCGCCATCACTCCGCCGGAAGAGTAGGTCGCTCCCCCCTGGTGTTCAGACGCCGATCCTTCGGCAAAACTCGCCAAATGGCAGGACGTGGATCCCATCCTGCTGGTATGCTCGCTCCCCCTTCGTGTCCTTCATCCAATGCCAGTACTTCAGAAGAGGAGACGGCGCCACAACGGATCCTTCTGCACTTCGTCCAGGACGAGTGTTCTCGATCCGGACGGAAAGCGGTGTGATCTGATCTGCTCCCGATCGGCCAGGTGCTCCCAAGAGAAACAGTCCTCGGGCGAGGAGATATACTGCCGGGCCAAAAATGTCTTTCCTACCTGACGCGGGCCTCCAATGAAGACCATCCGCTGGTCGAGCCACTCGCCAACACTCGTTTTGAGGTACCGGTCAACGTCCATATGACTGCATTTTACACTGGACAACTTTGCAGTCAGCTGCAAAGTTCTTTGATAATGCGCCTGCACAAAGAGTGGCCTCTCCTGGACGATGCGGACCAGATCATATCAATTGGACAAGGGGATTCAGGCCCTGGGGGGGGCGGGTCTTCGCGTCAGAAAAAGGATGGCATTCGGATCGGCTTGGTGGTGGCCGATCAGCGAGGTGCTATTTGGCGTGAAAGTTTCCCACCGCCTCCGAGGTGGTCAATGCGCGGGCATAGAAGCGCAGGGTCTTCACCTCCCCATAGAGCGCTGGGGCGATCGTTGCACGAGAAGCGCCGTTGACATCGCCGAGCGCGGGATCGATCCTTCCCCAGCCGTATTGCCGAGCGGCGCCGCCGTCGTTGAGCACACCGTCGATGACGAAGGTGATGATCTTCGCCGAGTCATCGACGGTGACCGCGAAATGTTGCC
>JBEIJP010000741.1:0-1989 GCA_040380245.1 Acidobacteriota bacterium
CCTTTGGTGCAGATGTTCAAATAACCCAGCTTCTGTCCGCCCAGGCTCATTGAACGCTTGAGTTCCGATGATCTGACGAGGGCGATTATCTGTTACCCCGAGAACAAGCGTGCCTCCTCCTTCATTGGCGATGGCCACGCAGTACTTTGCGAGGTTTTCAAAATGAAAACTGCTAGCCGCAGACTTAAATTCGACGCGCCGCCCCTCCGGGCTCTCCATCAAGGCGATAAACTGGTCCTTTGTCATCATTATGGGGTCCCCGCCCTGGTCAAAAGTTTGGAGTAATCATAGTTCACGCTCGTTGCGCTGAAATCAGGTTCGTGTTGAAACGGTGTGCGCACAGAGTGAACACGGTGCGTTTTATCATCAAGAAATTCCACGATAGCCAAAATGAGGTCCTTCGGTTTGTTCACGGGTGGCTATGCCGGATCGACTTTTCCCTCGCGCTGGCCTTGTTGATGGCTTCGAGCGAGAGGACGACTTCGATGAGTTTTTTCCTGATGATCGTGTGTTGATCTTGCTTTATTTTCTTTTCCGTTCCCGAAGAAACAGGCCAATCTCGATCCAGAGGTACGGTCAAGTCAAGGCCCATGGAGTCAAGAGCACCAGAAGCTCGAGGGAGTGATCCGCCGCGGCGATGATCTTGTCTTCAAAGTCGTCGCCGTAGGCGACGCCTGCTGGCGCAGCGAGCCACTCGTTGCCAGAGGGATCAAGCGATTCTTTTGAGCTCCTCACGGAGGACTCGCCGGATGACTTTTCGAGCGGCTCTTTCTGCTCCTGAATGTACTCTTGTAAAGCGCGATTGATCTGTGTCTGGTAGTTCCCGCCGCCAGACGTTTCGACCGCATTTTTAAACCAGGCGATCACCTCATCATCGAGCCTGATGGTAATCCGTGTCTTGCCCGAAGTGGAGGGCATGACCGCTCCCCGTCGCGCCGTGCTGAAATCGTACTCTTTCTTCATATGCTTTCCGTGTATTGTTGACGCTCTCGCGAAGTAGCCTTTCTCGCCGAGATGATCCGGATCCTGGTACCGCGATAGGTGTAGACGACAACGAGGATGCGACCGACATCGTCCGCTCCGATTGTCACATATCTTTTCTCATTTGGGCGGTCGTCGCCACCAGTCAAAGCCATCTCATCCTCGAGTACGATCACCGCATCCGCAAAGGAGATCCCATGCTTGCGAAGATTGCTCGCGGCTTTTTTGGGATCCCATTCGCAGTTTTCGTTCATTTTTGGATTGTATGCATAGTTGTGCACACTTTTCAATCACGAATCCGATCCCCTTGCTGAGCCGCTGGGCATCGGGGCCGCGGAAAGGCTCCCAGGTGTCAAGCCACCTCGCGCTGGCGCAAGCTGGCGGGTCGCTGGAAAAGGGCGGGGAGATGGCGTAGATTGCGAGGGCGAGACCAGTTCGCCCCTCGGCAGAGGAGCTGACGGAGCGAACGAGGGGGAGGGACAGATGGGCGATTGTTGGCACAGGCAGGCCGTCCGGGAGGATCGACTTTGGCATCCGCGAATCGACTGATGATTGTTGCCGGCGAGGCGTCGGGGGACCGGCACGCCGCCCACCTGATCGAGGCGCTGCGGGCACAGTCGGGCTCCACCTGGGAGGTCTTCGGGTCTGGGGGAGGCGAGATGCGGGCGGCGGGGGTCGAGACGCTTGTCGACATTCGCGAGCTCGCGATCATGGGGCTGCCGGAGATCGTTCGGGCGCTGCCCAACTTCTGGCGCGTCTTTCGGCAGCTCCGGGCCGCCGCACGGGAGCGTCGCCCGGCGCTCGTCATCCTCGTCGATTGGCCAGAGTTCAACCTTCGCCTGGCGAAGGCGCTGCGTCGGGACGGGCACCGCGTCATCTACTACATCAGCCCGCAAGTCTGGGCCTGGCGAACCTACCGGATCCGTTCGATCCAGCGCAATGTCTATCGAATGCTGGTGATTCGCCCTTTCGAGAAGGCCTTCTACGAATCGCATGGTGTCGAGGTCG
>JBEIJP010000742.1:0-1987 GCA_040380245.1 Acidobacteriota bacterium
TCCGGACCAGGACGCTCGGACGGGCCGGGTGGTCGGAAGAGTTGAGCGAGGGTCAAGGCGCGCCCCTCCGGAATCGACCAGTTGACGGAGAGGGAGGTGGTGTTGGGATGGGCGCCGCCCGTGAAGACCGATGTCGTCAGCAGCAGGCTCAGATAATCGTCGGTCGCCCCGACGACGCGATGTTGGATGTCGAGGGTGTAGGGAGGATAGGTGGGCCCGCGGGTCGGATCAGCGACAATGGCGGGCCGGTCCTCAGCGGCCATCCGCCGAAAATCCTGCAGGGTCGGCGCGATGGCCCTGGTGATCAGTTGATCGAAAGCGGCGGCGCGAGCGACAAGCGCCGGGGCGCCCCCCTCGATCTGCAAACGAGGGAGGTTGGTGGTGATGACGTACCCGCCGCTCTCATTCCGGTCCTCGGTCGAGGCGCTGCCGAGGAGATATGGCCCTGCCGCGACGAGGTGCTGCTCCAGTTCAAAAGGGACTGCGCGACGATCTCGAAGTCGTGTCCAGGTTCCCTTCAGCCGGAGAATCCGCGGGGGACGCCCCTGATCGACCTGCGTCCAGGTTCCGACAAACTCGCCTGACTTGTCGACCGTTCCGGTCGAGGATCGATAGGCCTCCTCGACGAGGCGCAGCGACCCGTCGGGGGCGAGACGGCCGGTCAGGGAGAGCGCCTTCTCGCCGAGGCGGGCCGCCCCGGAGCGCTCGTAGAAGTAGCTGCCACGCGCAGCCTCTCCTGAGATCTCGAGCTCCATCTGGATGCCGTACTGGCCATCGATCTGACCGCGAAGGCGATAGAGACCGAGTGGGGGGGCCGGCAGTGCACTGGATGGACTGCTGACCGGCGTCTCCGTTGACGGCTGGCCCGAGGGGGCCACGTCCCGGCATCCCGCGAGGAGCAGCAGGCAGAGGCCAACCCCTGCCCGACTCCATCGGGAAGCCCTTCGCGTGAGATGGAGGTCGACGCGCTTTAGAGGACGGGGCCGATTCGCCATGGGACAAACTCCTGGTGGCCGAGCCGTTCACTCTTGGTCTGCTCTCCGGAGGCGACGCGACGGATCATCTCGTAGATCTCCCGTCCGACCTCTTCGAGCGTCGCCTGACCATCGACAATCCGGCCGGCGTTGATGTCGATGTTGTCCTCCATGATCCGGGCGATGCGGGAGTTGGAGGAGATCTTGATGACGGGGGCTACCGGATTGCCAATCGCCGAGCCGCGCCCGGTCGTAAAGCAGAGGATCGTGGCGCCGCCGGCGGCGAGGCCGGTCAGTGAGACCGGGTCATAGCCAGGCGTGTTCATCAGGACAAAGCCTGGTTTATTGATCCGTTCGGCATAGGCGAAGACGCCCGTCAGGGCAGTCGTCCCACCTTTGGCGACCGCGCCGAGCGACTTTTCGCAGATGTTGGTGATGCCGCCCGCCTTGTTTCCCGGGGAGGGGTTGTCGTTCCAGCCGCCGCCGAAGCGACGCAGGTAGGCCTGGTACCACTCCATGACCTCGATGACTTTGCGACCCGTCGCCTCGTCGATGGCGCGGCGGGTAAGGAGATGCTCGGCGCCCATGCACTCCGGGATCTCGGCGAGGACGGTCGTACCGCCGGCCCGAACGAGGAGATCGCTGGCGTGGCCGAGGGCCGGATTGGCCGAGATTCCAGAGAAGGCGTCCGAGCCTCCACAGTTGGTGCCGAGGAGGATCCGGCTCATCGGCTGCGGGGTCCGCTTCATGTCGCGGCAGTGGGCGATCAGTTCGTGGACTTGTGCGACCCCCTGCTCGACGGTACGACTCGTCCCCCCACTCGACTGCATCTCCAATCCGACGATCAATTTTCCCTTACGGAAATGCTGCTGGCCGAGTTGGGTGGAGCCAATGTAGGTCGAGAGCTGATTGACCTCGCAGCCGAGGCTGACCATGAGGACCGCTCCGACATTGGGATGGTAGATCATCCCGGCGATCGTCCGCTCCAGCTGCCACGTGTCCTCGCCCTGCGA
>JBEIJP010000743.1:0-1985 GCA_040380245.1 Acidobacteriota bacterium
GACCAGCCCACCATCGAGCCGGGCGCTCGGCCTGGATTGGTTGTGGGGAGCTCCGCAATCGTGGGAGGACTGAGAGACGGGTCGGGGGAGGAATCTCGTGCCAGAGCGCGATTTTCGCTTCTCACGAGGAGAAAAGATCGTCTATGAAGGGGACGATCACGGTCGGGAGCCTTGGCGTCGCTAACCCGTGGCGCCTCGTAGTTTGACCTCAGTGTCTTCCGACGTTCCGCCTGCCGTTTCGACCTTAAGCCCGGCGTCTTCCACGACCTCTTCGGGTTGCGGGTGGCGGTTGGCGTAGGGACTGCCTTGTGCCCCCGGCGTCATTGCCCCTTTCTCTTTTTACCCTTTTATACCCTGCATCTTTCCAAAAAAGGGCGGATCGGGTAGAAAGGGCGTTCAAAAAATTCCCTGGCGTGTCGGTGATCTCTGCTTAGGACGCGAGTTCGAAGAGCGGAACGGCCCTCCCTCCACTTCACATTCACAAGGTCGTAACCAATCCAGGGCGGAGTCGATGGTGCGCTCAATCGAGCCGGCTGAGTCAGGAGGACAGACAATGAAGAAGCTGGGTTGGATCGTAAAAATGGCGGTGTCGCTCTCGCTCGGGGGGCTGCTGCTGGGGACCCTCTCTCTGACGCCAGGCAGGGGCGGAGTGGCGGCTGGGAGCGTCAGTGCGGCGACGCAGGCTGGATCTCCGACTGCGGCGGCGACGGAGCCGGTGGCCGTCCCCGAGCCATCGGCGAAGGCGATCCGGTACCATCGCGGGGGGATCTGGATCGCGGTCTTCGAGACGCTGCTCGGTCTCGCGATCTCCGTCCTCTTCCTCTTCACCGGATGGTCGGCGCGGATTCGCGGCCTCGCGCGGCGGATCAGCCCCTCCTGGTTCCTGACGATCGCGATCTATGGGGTGATCTTCTCGTTGCTTATGGCGGTGAAGGATAGGAAGGATAGGAAGGATAGGACGGATAGGACTGATAGGACTTATAGGTCCTATTCGTCCTATTCGTCCTATCCCTCTTACGTCGATCTTCATTTATTAAAAATTGACTTGCCAATCGACGGGAAAGGGTGTAATTACACCATTGTCAGTAATTTTTCAGCCATTGTCTGAATGCGGTTAACGTAATCAATCCCATCCTTGCCCTGACAAGCTACCTTGAGAGGGGCAGGACGTCTAAACAACAATCACTCTCTGCGTTCACGGTTTGACGGTCGACCCCCGAGGGGAGCGCCAGAGACTTCAGCCACGACCCATTGCTCTTCCATTTTCCCTGTTTTGACCCCCAAGGCAGGCAGTGACCGGCCAGCCACCCGGCCTGACTGACAGATCGCGTCCCGATTGACCATGCTATTCGTCGGCCGGCGACGGCAGGGCGTGACGATCCCGCAGCGCTCGCTTCACGACGACGTGCCCCTCCACCCACATTGCATCCGGGTTGATCCCGGAGAGGAGGCGTTCCATGCAGCAACCACTCAAAGCCGAGACTCGCACCTACCTTGCCCATCTCATCTCGGAGATGCTCTCGATCGAGGATCTGCCGACAGATCTTCGGCAAGCCCTGACGAACCACCTGCACGGCCAGCTCAACCAGGTCAATCTGCTCAAGCCGGAGTATTGCCGGCGTCTCTACCCGATTCTGCTCGAATTGAGCGATCTTGAGGAGCCGCTGGGCAATCCGCTATCGGAGGGGGGGCGCTCTGCCGAGTCGCCCAATGGACCTTTGGCGATCGACGAGCCAATTCAGGACCATTTCTGATCGTGGGGTGCCCTCCTCGCAGTCTGGAGTAATGAACCTGCGGTGTGGGGCAGCTTCCGGTGCCCGTCACAGGAAGCTGCCTCGCACTGGCGGGAGAACAGGGAGAGAGGGCGAGATCGATGGCTGCCAGACGCATCAGCGTCGGACGACCCTTCCCGCCCTGCAGGCGAGAGCCGCCCAATCGAGCTACCGGATTCGACTGCTCTATCTGGGCGAGCAGATCCCCACCCA
>JBEIJP010000744.1:0-1981 GCA_040380245.1 Acidobacteriota bacterium
GCAGCCCTTTCTCGATCAGTCGCGCATCGACCAGACCGCGAATCAGGGGCGCCGTCAAGATCCGGATCCCAAGCCGCTCGATCTGCTCGCTGACGGCGCCGGCAATCTCCTCCGCCACCTCCACACCCAGGCCCGTTTCCCGCACCAGGGCGTCGACAATGCGCTGCGGGTCGAACTGACCAAGATTTTCGTGCGACTGGCGGACGATCCGTTCCGCTTCCGCCGCTGGGGTCTGGATCGGGTTGTCATCTGGATGGTTCATCCGCAGTTCCGCTCCAGACTCCCTTCGGAAGGGAAGAAGGATTCGTCGGTCGCCGACTTCTCGATGAGAGAGGCAGGTCGTCCCGCCGGAAGGTGCCACGGGTTGACCAGATGGTTGAGCGGCCCCGCGCCGTGTCCCAGGCCCGGCGCCGTCCGGATCGCTTCGGTCACATAGTCCTTCGCTTTGGCAATCGCCTCCGGGAGGGCTTGACCGGACCCGAGCAGCGCGGCAATCGCCGCCGAGAGAGTGCACCCGGTTCCGTGCGTGTGGCGCGTCTCGATGCGCTCACCCGGAAAGAGAGTCCAGTCCCGCCCATCGTAGAGGAGGTCGCTGGCGTCATCCGGAAGATGCCCCCCTTTGAGCAGGACTGCTGCTCCAGGTCCGCCGTTCGACCCTTTCCGCGCGAGCTCGTGAATCAGCACCGTCGCCCGCTTTCTCTCCGCCAGTGTTGCGACCCGCTCTCCGGTCAGCCGCTCGGCCTCGGCAAGGTTGGGCGTGATGAGCGTGGCCAGGGGCAGCAGGTGCGCAATCAATTCGCTCACGGCCTGGTCGTCGATCAGATCGAAGCCGCTCGTCGATCGAATGACCGGATCGACGACCACTTGCCGAAGCTGACGCCGGGCAATCGTCGCCGCTGTTACCCGGATCGTCTCCGGCGTGGGGATCATTCCGGTCTTGACTGCCGCGGGAGAGAAGTCATCCAGCAACGGCGCCAACTGCCCCTCCAGCACCTCGGCGGAACTGTGTGCCGCCCCGTGCACCGCGACGGTGTTCTGGAAGGTCAGCGAGGTGATCGCCGCGATTCCGTAACAGCCAAACGCCGCGAAGGTCTTCAGGTCGGCCGCGATGCCAGCCCCCCCGGAAGGGTCATGTCCCGCTATCGTCAGGATCGTCTTCATCGTGAATGAGTAAGTGAGCTGGTATGCGCGAGGAAGATCTCTTCATCGTGCGGTTGGTTGAGACTGGATCGCCACAGGGAGCACAATCCTCTCGGGGAGTCCTCCCCTCGATCGGTCTGTTCAGCTTTCCCAGTCACAGGGCCAGTCGGTTCTCCAGAGCGCTTCCCCTGGCCTGGGGCTGGCGGGGGATGGCTGGTAGTTCCAGCGTCGTGTCGCTCCGGGCACCTTTTTCGGTTAGAAACAGACCCAGAATACCACTATCAGGTCGATTCCGGCAATTCCCTTCGATTTTCGTCCTGGCCCGCTACGGGACGGGGATGGAGCCTGTCGGTGGCGACGGGAAGATCGAACTGGAGGGCTATTGAACGAGTCTGACCTGGCGCGAGGGCGGAGAAGAACCTGCGTGGGATTGGGGATCGTTGAAAATCTCGCCGACAAGCGCCGATAAGTCCCGCGCCTCCTGAAAGAGGCCAATGGCGGCAATTCCCGCGGCGCCAGCTGCCATCGCGTCGCGGCAGGTCTCTCTTCCTATTCCCCCAAGGGCGATGACCGGCACCGAGACGCGTTGACAGATCTTCTCGAATTGATCGAGCCCCATCGGTGGCCCCTCGATCGATTTGGAGTTCGGGGAGAAGACGGGACCGGCGACGATGAAGGTGGCGCCGCCCTCCTCGGCGGTTTGTGCCTCGGTGAGGGAGTGCGTCGACACGCCGATCAGGAAGGAGTCAAGACCGCGCTGATCGCGCATCTGCCGCACGGCGCTGACGGGAAGGGAGGTGGCCCGCAAATGAACCCCATCGGCTCGGCTCGCCAGTGCGAC
>JBEIJP010000745.1:0-1981 GCA_040380245.1 Acidobacteriota bacterium
CGATCGATGGAATCTCCCTGCCGGGATCGATTCTCAGCTCAGGCAACCAGTTGATCGATCAGGATATTTGTGTTCCGCTCCCCTCCCCTTCGCGGATCTCGCTGTCGGGAGTGTTCGAGATCGAATTCAGCCTTGTCAGGGAGACAGAATGATCTCGACGCTCCCCTCCGTGGAACGAGTCATCGCCGGGTATGGTCGCAGCGACCTGGGGCGCGTCCGCGAGAACAACGAGGACAACTTCATCTGCGACAACAGCCTCGGCCTCTTCGCTGTCATCGATGGGATGGGGGGGAAAGCCGCTGGCGAGGTAGCCGCCGGAATCGCGCGGGACATCATTGTCAAGCGGATGGCCTGGCCAACAGGAAGCGCCGAGGAGCGGCTGCGCGAGGCCATCACCCTCGCCAATAACGAAATCTACCGACAAGGGCAGCTGCACCCGGAGTGGAAGGGAATGGGCTGCGTCCTGACGGTCGCGCTCATCGAACGCGAGAAGCTGACGATTGGGCATGTTGGCGATACGCGGCTCTATGTTTCGCGGCAGGGGAAGGCGGCCAAGATCACGCGGGACCACTCCCCGATTGGACTGATCGAGGATGGCGGACTGCTGGCCGAGGTGGAGGCGATGCAGCACCCGCGCCGAAACGAGGTCTTGCGGGATGTCGGGAGCGAGCCGCACTCCCCGGACGACACCGGGTTCATCGAGATCATCGAGCGGCAGGTCGCGCCGGGCGAGTCGGTCCTGCTCTGCAGCGATGGGCTGACCGACGTGCTGACGCGCGAGCAGGTGTTCCGGATCGAGTTGGCCCATCAGGGGGACGCCGCGGCGATCGTCGAGGCGCTGATCACGGCAGCCAACGAAGCCGGCGGACGCGATAACGTGACGGTGGTCTATGTCCCCAGCTGGCGGGATCCCGTTCCGTTGATCGACCGGTACCGGTTCTCCCTGCGAGAGTTGCTGGTCATCACCGGCCTGGTCTCGATCCTCACCGGTCTGGCGACGGCGTGGATAATGGACAAGATATCGAGGTAGCCGGCCGACACGAAAACGGGGCGCGATTATGAAGACCTATCTCAACCTGGCCAGAGAACGCCGAGACGGTCCATCGCCGGCGGTGGGCCGCTCTGGGCGCTGGATCGAACGGTCCCTGCTGGTCGGGATCGCCGTTCTCCTCTTCTTCGGGATGCGTGCTCTGGAGTCGAATCTGAGCGCGCCTCCGGGTGCGCCCTCCTTTGCGACCATCGAGTCGCGGATCGGACAGGGAGAGGTCGTCGCGCTCAACGAGGTCAGGCAGGCGGAACAGTTGTTGCCGGTGCTGAGAGGGGTCGAGAACGAGGCGGATCGTCAATATCTGGCTCGACTCATCCTGCGGTTTGCCGAGGAGCGACGCCGCGCGGTCGCCAACGTCGGCAGCCTCAACCGGGACCTGCGAATCTCCCGGGAAGAGATCGCCCAGTTGGCGCCGGAGAGTCCGTTCCGAGTCGAGCTCGAGAAGCGGCTCGCCATCCGGGACCAGCTCGCGCGGCGACGCGCCGAGCGAGTCGCCGCTTCGGGGTGGGAACGGGTGAGGGGGCTCTGGGGGAGGGGGGGCTCCTCGACGGGGATGGTGGCCCCGTTTCAAGGCGCCTCGATCGTCAGTCAGATCAAGCCCGGCCTGGTGGTTCGCCGGCCAGCCGCCTTCCAGCAGGCCTTTCGGTGGAGCTTCTGGGGGCTGATCGCCGGGCTCTTTCTGGTCCACCTCGTCTGGTCTGTGACGAGGTTCCGGGGGGACCAGTTTCTGTTGCCAATCAGTGGGCTGCTCTGCGGGATCGGCTTCCTGGCGATCTCCGGCATGCGGGATCCCCTGCGGGACACACTGAGCTTCCAGGACTACACCGTCGGGATCCTTGCCGGGCTGGGGGGACTGGTGGCGGCGAGCCTGAGCGATCGGTTGCCGCTGGTTCGACAGGTCAAGAGCTGGTTCCGCCGAGCGCCACGGATGCC
>JBEIJP010000746.1:0-1978 GCA_040380245.1 Acidobacteriota bacterium
CAGCCGTCTGCGCCCCCCGTCATCGGCAAGGCGTCGGCCAGACACCAGATGGGGCGGGATGGCGCAGAGATCAACGGGTCCCGAAATGGACGAAGGCCCCGCGGTCTCCCGCAGGGCCTTCGATGGTGGAGCTTAGCGGAGGGCATCACGCTCGACGATTAGCCCGATGTTTTCGTTGCATAACATGATGTTGCTGCCTATTCGTGCCCCCCATGAGTGATGATTTGGTGACCCCCACAGTAACCCAAGCGGCAACTTCCAAACGGGGATGGTGGCGGGACCCGACGTGGCCGTCCCATCTTTATCAACGAGGCAGGAGCGCCAACTTCTACGCCCGCGTCCGTGTCCCTCCCGTAGTTTCGCCGCTGCTGGGAAGCCATCTCGAAAAGACGCTAGATACCAGTCGACTCGCGGAAGCCCGGAGGCGACTGCCGGTTATCATGGCGGACTTGCGCAAGCGGATCGAAGGTGCCCGGGGCGACCTTGGGGAAGGCGCTGAGAAGGCCCGGCCGAAGACGGCTGATGAGCGCGCACGGTGGTGGCAGGCGCACATGAACGAGCGGGGGATCGATCTGAACTTGGACCTCCCCACTGACGTGGCAGAGGGCATCGAGGCCGAGATTGATGCCTTGAGGGGCCGAGTAGTCGGTGAGGAGCAATACCCGGACGGGTCGGTGGAGCCGGTCTATGCAAATGATGCGGAGGCGCTGCGCTTTGCTGACATCGTTTTTGGCCGGGGGTTACCCATCGGCCGTGAGCTGGATCGTTTTCTAGCCGAGAGGGAGTACCCGGCGAGGACAGCGGACAAGTTCCGACGCGCCATTCGCCGACTGGGAGATTACCTGCGGGAGGAAAAGAAGCCGGACGACGCCGCGCGGCTAACCAGAGAGACGGCCGGACGCTTCGTTGATGGCTTATATTCAGCCGGGCTAAAGACCCCCACCGTCAACGACCACGTTTCGAAGCTCAACACCTACTGGGTCTGGCTGCAAGATCGGGTCGGACTGGAGTCAAATCCGTGGACTGGGCAAACGCGCACGCGCAAGCGCGATGAAGCGACGGCGAAGAAGCGGCCCTACACCGAAGACGAAATGCGTGCCCTCCTGACGGGGAACACGAGCCGGACTCTGCATGATCTCATGCGGATCGGAGCCCTGTCTGGAATGCGGATCGAGGAGATCGCCCGGCAATCGGTGGGCACGGCTCGTGGCGGTCTATTCCGCGTGCGCGACGGCAAGACGGACGCTTCCCCGCGCGATATTCCTGTTCACTCCTCGCTGGCCCCGATTGTTGCCCGTCGGTCGCTGGGGAAGGCTGATGGCGACCTCCTATTCCATGAGTTGAAGGCCTCGCCCTCCGCGATGAAGGAACGGAGCAACCGCGCCAGCAATGCCTTCACCCGGTACCGTAGACAGGTTGGCGTCGACGAAATCCTGCGCCCTGGCCAGCGCCAGTCCAACGTCGACTTTCACTCTTTCCGACGCTGGGCGGCCACGAGGGCGGAGGAGGCTGGCTTTCTCGGCCAGACCATATCCCTCGTCCTCGGCCACGTTGAGGGCCGCCAAGGCATGACCCTCGGGCGCTATTCGCAGCCCGAGATGCTTGAGGTGAAGAGGAAGCTGATCGAGAGCATACAGCTGCCGTCAGGAGTCCCTCAGGACAGCCCTGAGGGGCCTCTGATGGGCGACATGAGGAACCGTAAGCGGGGCACGGCGTGAGTGCTGTGAGCGTTCCAGAGCGTCCCGACAGCTTCCCCCATCTCACCAATAGTCGCCCGCTTATCTGGGATCGCGCCGCCTCCGGCCCGGCCGCCGTGCAACTCGTGGCCCAGCTTTTCGAAGAGCTTCTCGCCAAGGAGGACCGGCGGCGTGCCAGACGAGGCGACGACGCGCGACGCCTTGGCTCTGTCCTTGAGGTGGTGGTTCTCGACCTCGTGATGGCTGCTGAAGAACACCCGGGTCGCTTCATCGCGTATCCC
>JBEIJP010000747.1:0-1968 GCA_040380245.1 Acidobacteriota bacterium
CGCAGATACCGGATGTCCCGGACGCGCGCCAAACGAAGGAGCCCCGGCGATGGCGCTACTCAACTTTGAAAGAAAATACCGGATTCGAGGTGGCACGCTTGTCGGCGGTGACATGTTCGATTTCTGGATCGGCCCGTTCTATGTCGGCTTCTTCGGCGTAACGGCGCTGTTCTTCGCCTTCCTCGGAACTGCGCTCATTTTCCTGGGCGCTTCGATGGAAGGCACATGGAATCCCCTGGCTGATCAGTATTGATCCGCCCCCGATCGAATATGGATTGCAGCTAGCCCCGATGGCCGATGGTGGCATCTGGCAGCTGGTGACCATCTGCGCGATCGGTGCCTTTGGCTCCTGGGCCCTCCGGGAAGTCGAAATCTCCCGCAAGCTCGGTATGGGCCTTCACGTGCCCATCGCCTTTGGCGTCGCGGTCTTTGCCTATGTCACGCTCGTTGTCATCCGCCCGTTCCTGATGGGCGCTTGGGGCCATGGCTTCCCTTACGGGATCATGAGCCACCTCGATTGGGTGTCGAACGTGGGGTATTCATACGGCAACTTCCACTACAACCCTGCCCACATGGTCGCGATCACGTTCTTCTTCACGACGACGCTCGCACTTTCCATGCATGGCGGCCTGGTCCTGTCGGCGGTCAATCCCGGCCGCGGCAAGACGGTGAAGACGCCGGAACACGAGAACGTCTTCTTCCGCGACTTCATCGGCTACTCCGTCGGCACGCTCGGCATCCACCGGCTCGGCCTCTTCCTTGCCCTCTCGGCCGGGATCTGGAGCGCCATCTGCATCGTGATCTCCGGCCCGCTTTACGAGGGTTCGTGGATCGACTGGTGGGATGGCTGGAAAAACCTCGCCATCTGGCGCGTGTAGGAGGATCTGATCATGGCTGACTACCAGAATATCTTTACCCAGGTTCAGGTCCGCGGCCACACCGATTACGGTGTGACAGAAGGGACCAACTCCGAACCGCGCTACAACCTGACCGCCACAAGCCACCTCCTCGGCCGGATCGGGGATGCCCAGCTCGGGCCCCTGTATCTCGGCTGGTCAGGTGTGGCCTCGCTGATCTGCGGCTTCATCGCTATCGAGATCATCGGGCTCAACATGTGGGCCAGCGTCGGCTGGGATCCTATCAAGTTCTTCGGCCAGCTGCCCTGGCTGTCGCTTGATGCGCCGCTGCCGGAACATGGCCTGAAACTGTTCATGCCGCTCAACGAAGGCGGCTGGTGGCTTATGGCGGGCATGTTCCTGACCGCCTCCATCCTCCTCTGGTGGGTGCGCTCCTACCGCCGGGCCGTCTCGCTCGGGATGGGCACCCATGTCTGCTGGGCGTTTGCCGCGGCGATCTGGCTCTACCTAGTCCTGGGGCTCATCCGTCCCGTGATGATGGGCAGCTGGAGCGAGGCGGTGCCGTTCGGCATTTTCACCCCACCTCGACTGGACGAACAATCTCTCGCTCGTCTACGGCAACTTCTTCTACAACCCCTTCCACATGCTCTCGATCGTCTTCCTCTACGGGTCGGCGCTCCTGTTCGCCATGCATGGCGCGACAATCCTCGCGGTCGGTCGTTATGGCGGTGAACGCGAGATCGAACAGATCACGGACCGGGGAACAGCCTCCGAACGCGCCGCCCTCTTCTGGCGCTGGACGATGGGCTTCAATGCCTCGATGGAATCCATCCACCGCTGGGCCTGGTGGTTCGCCATTCTCTGCCCGATCACCGGTGGTATCGGTGTCCTCCTGACCGGCACGGTCGTGGACAACTGGTTCCTCTGGGGCGCCGATAACGGGTTCGCCCGCTTCTGAGCCAGCCCAAAGGGCAGGCGGCTCACCGCCTGCCCGCGGCACAGGCTAACTGAGCTGGTGCCTCACAGCCTCAAAGACCGGGCCCGGTTCATCCGGGTCCGGTCTATTTTGTCGGGTGGCGGTCTGCGCCGGAAGCGATATGGGACGATGAGA
>JBEIJP010000748.1:0-1968 GCA_040380245.1 Acidobacteriota bacterium
GTGATCATGAAATCAGACCCCTTGCCAACACCGGCGCTGTAGGCGTAGATCGCTCCAGCATGCAGCTCGACGATGTGCTTGACGATCGAGAGGCCGAGCCCCAGTCCGCCCTGCTGGCGGCGGGCGGAGCTGTCGGCCTGTCGGAATCGATCGAAGATGTGCGGCAGGAACTCGGGGTCGATCCCCTGCCCCGTGTCGCTGATGATCAGGAGGGCCTTGTTTCCAAGCCGCTCGAGGCGCACTTCGATCAAGCCGCCGGGAGGAGTGAACTTGATGGCATTGGAGAGGAGGTTCCAGACGATCTGATTGAGTCGTTCGGGATCGCCTTGGAAGGAGCCGATCCAGGGTTCGAGAACGATCTGCATGCGGAGTTGTCGGGCTTCGATCGACGGGCGCAGCGCGTCGACGGCCGACTCGACGATCGACTTCAGTTCGACCGGCTTGACCTCGAGGCTGAGAGTGCCGGTCGCGATGCGGGAGGCGTCGAGCAGATCGCCAACGAGGTGGGCCTGGGACTTGACGTTTCGTTCGATCGTCATCAGTGCCCGCTCGGCAGCAGGGCGATCGAGGGTCCCGGCACGAAGCATCTGGGCCCAACCAAGAATCGAGGTCAGCGGTGCGCGCAACTCGTGCGAGATCATCGCCAGAAAATCGTCCTTGAGCCGACTGGCGTCCTCGGCGACCCGGCGGGCCTCCTGCTCACGGGCGAGCAGCTCGGCACGAACATCCTCGATCCGTTTGCGCTCGGTGATGTCCCGGGCAATCCCCTGCACGCCAATCGGCCGATCGCCCTCGAGAATGAGCCGGGCACTGATCTCGACCGGCAGGCGCCGCCCATCGGCGCAGATCAACTCGCCCTCGAAAGTCGTGGCGCCAGCCCCGGCCTCGAGCGAAGTGGGCCCGGCAAGGTGGCGCTCGACCAGCGCCGTCTGGTCCGGAGCGACGATGCCGGCCAGGTTCATCTGCATCAGCTGGTCATAGGGATAGCCCGTCAGGCGTTCGCCCATATGGTTGACGGAAGTGAAGTTCCCCTCCATATCGAGGGTGTAGATCATGTCGTTGGCGTTCTCGAAGAGTTCCCGGTAGCGGGTCTCAGCGACGGTCTTCTCCTGTTCGGCCCGCTTCCGGGCGGTGATGTCACGAATCAGGCTCATGACCAGCAGGCCGTCTTCGGTCTCGATCAGGCGGCTGGTCATCTCCGCCGGGAGCAGCTGGCCAGTGCGGGTCGTCAATCCAAACTCGAGGCTCAAACTCAAGCGTGCGGAGTCCGGAGTGGCCTCCCGTTGCTCGGGGGATGGCTGCGTCATACCGGGCGCCAACCCACGGATCCGGTCGCTGAGCGGAGAGGGCAGGAGTTGATCGACCGGACGGCCAAGCAGTTCATCCCGCTGGTAGCCGAAGAGGCGCTCAGTCTGGGAATTGACGAGGACGATCTCCCCCATCTCCGCGGGTCAGGACGATCGCGTCGGGGGCAAGTTCGAGCAGTTCCTGAAACCGAGTGCGCGCTGCCACCAGATTCTGGATCAACCGGCGATGCTCCCGCATATCCCGGGCGACGGCGAGGACCCCGGTCACCTTGTTCTGCTTGTCATGCATCAGGCTGATCGAGAAACTGACGGGGATCATCGCCCCATCCGGCCCCGGGAGGTCGATTTCGAGGTTGGAGAGCTTGCCATCCGGCGCCATCTCGACCAGCTTCCAGGGAGTCGCCGGGATCACTTCCGAATGGCAGACAGAAGTCAGCGGACGACCCAACAGGGAGGACTCGGGGTATCCGACCAACGTCGCCGCCGCGGGGTTGGCCCGTACCACCCGCCCGGAGCGATCGGTCAGAAAGAGGGCTTCCGACATCGAGGAGACCACTTGTTGAAAGACGTCCCGGGTCTCGGCGATCTCCGCCGTGCGGCGCTCCAGCTCGAATTGGGTATTGCTCAACTCAGCGTAGGCGCTCTGCAGGTTGGCGAACAC
>JBEIJP010000749.1:0-1964 GCA_040380245.1 Acidobacteriota bacterium
CTCATACCCGAGCTGGCGTTCCCCCGCTTTTGTGGACACCTCACTTGGCGCGATAATGCGTCTGGAGGTGGACATGACGAAGAGGAAAAGACGGCAGTTTACACCGGAGTTCAAGGCTGACGCGGTCAAGCTGGTTCGGTCTGGTGGCCGGAGCATCGCACAGACAGCAAGAGATCTGGATCTCGCGGAGACAGCCCTCCGAGGGTGGATTCGACAGGCTGAGATCGAAGCCGGAGAGGGCCCTCGAGGGGCGCTGAGCCAGGCAGAGCGTGAGGAATTGGCTCAGCTCCGGCGCGAGGTCAAGCGCCTGCAGATGGGGCGCGACAAGCTAAAAAGGCGACAGCCTTCTTCGCGAAGGAGAGCGAATGAGGTTCCTCTTCATCCGCACGGAGAAGGCCACTCCCCACTCCCGCTTCAAACGAGCAGTTCGGTCTGGACGACCCCGTGGACATCGGTCAGGCGGAAGTCGCGCCCCTGGAAGCACACTGTCAGCTTTTCATGGTCAAAGCCGAGCAGGTGGAGCAGCGTCGCGTGGAGGTCGTGAACGTGGACCGGAGACTCGACGACGTTGAAGCCGATCTCATCGGTCTGGCCGTAAGTCAGGCCGGGCTTGAACCCGCCGCCGGCCATCCACATGGTGAAGGCCCGGTTGTGATGGTCGCGACCGAGGGCGTTGCTGCCGTCCGGCTCTCCCTGGACCATCGGGGTTCGTCCAAACTCGCCCCCCCAGATGACAATGGTGTCGTCGAGCAGTCCGCGCTGGTGAAGGTCCATGACCAGGGCCGTCGACGCCTGATCGGTCTCCTTGCACTGGTTTTTGGTCCCGCGATGGACCTGTCCGTGGTGATCCCAGGCTTCGTGGTAGAGCTGCACAAACCGCACGCCCCGCTCGATCAGCCGCCGGGCGAGGAGACAGTTGTTGGCATAGGTGTTCTTGCCGGGCTCGGCGCCGTACAAGGCAAGGGTCGCCTCCGATTCACGGCTGAGATCCATCAGCTCCGGTGCGCTCTCCTGCATCCGGTAGGCCATCTCGTAGGCGTGAATCCGGGTCGAGATCTCTTCGTCCCCATTCTGGTCGAGGAGGTGCTGGTTGAGATCGCGAAGCACATCGAGGGTGTCGCGCTGCGTCTCGCGGCTGACGCCGCGTGGGCTGGAGAGGGAGAGGATCGGATCCCCTGACCGTCGAAATGGGACTCCCTGGTAGACGGTCGGAAGAAACCCGCTGCCCCAGAGACTCGCCCCACCGCTCGTCCCTCCCGCCGAGGAGAGGACCACGAACGCGGGCAGATCCTGCGACTCCGTGCCCAGCCCGTAGGTCACCCAGGATCCGAAGCTCGGCCGCCCGAACTGCATACTGCCGGTCTGCATCATCATCTGGGCCGGCGCGTGGTTGATCGCGTCGGTCATCATCGACTTGACGATCGTGATCCGGTCGGCCACCTTCGGGAGGTGGATCAACGCCTCCGACATCTCGGCGCCGGATTGACCATGGCGCGCGAACTTGAAATCGGTCGCATAGAGCGCGGCGTCCGGCTTGATGAAGGCCAGCGTCTGTCCGCGCAGCAGTTCCGGCGGGCAGGGCTGCCCGTGGTAGCGGGCCAGTCCCGGCTTGTTGTCGAAGAGTTCCAGCTGGGAGGGGCCTCCCGCCTGGAAGAGATAGATGACCCGCTTCGCCTTCGCCGGAAGCGGCGGCGTTTTCGGCGCCAGCGGGTGGGGTCGCTTCTCCTGGCCGGCGAGAGGCCGGGGGGCGGCGGATCCATCTTCGCCGAGCAGCGTCGCCAGCGCCACCGAGCCAAGCCCCATCGCACAGTCACGAAAGAAGTGGCGCCGGGTGACCAGCTGACGGTGCGCTCGTTGAATCTCGATCCTCATCTGTTCGTCTGGAGTTCTCATCGTCTGCCTCTCTGATCGGTGTTACGGCCGATGAATGGTCTCATCGAGATTGAGCAGGGTGCGGGAGACAA
>JBEIJP010000750.1:0-1959 GCA_040380245.1 Acidobacteriota bacterium
GGATCGCGCCAAGCCAGCCAACGGTGGCGCACAAGGTCCCGAGGTAGACCCAGCGGGCCAGCCGCGGATCGGCGCGTTCGTCCCATTGTTCCAGCCGGTGTCCCACGAGCTCTTCCGCCCCTCCGTGCTTCCTAGAGGTGATCAAAGCGGATGACCGTGTCGGGTCCTCCCTCGACGTGAACGGTGTCGACGAAGCGGACGTGCATCGTCTCGGTCGTCATAATCAGGGATTGGGTGCGCTTGCCGGTTCCGAAGAAACGGACGCCGCGCAGGAGGGTTCCGTCGGTCACTCCCGCGGCCGCGAAGATGATCTTGCGGCCGGGGGCGAGGTCGTTGGTGCGAAAGACGCGGGTCGGGTCGCTGATCCCCATCGAGACCATGCGTTCGAAGGTCCCGTCGGCGATCTTCTCGCGATCCTGCGACTCCTCCAGCTGCTCTTTCATGACGAACCGGGCCTGAATCTCCCCGTTGAGGCACTTCATCGCCGCGGCGGTGATGACGCCTTCGGGACCGCCTCCAATGCCCATCAGGCAATGGACGCCCGAGCCGGCGACGGCGGCGGAGATGCCCGCCGTGACATCGCCGTCGGTGATCAGGCGGATGCGGGCCCCGGCTTCGCGAATCTGGTGAATCAGCGTGTGATGGCGCGGACGGTCGAGGACCATTACCGTCAGGTCTTCGACCTTGCGCTTGAGGCGCGAGGCGATGGCGTGGAGGTTGTCGCGCACCGGAGCGTCGATATCGACCGCGCCGCGCACCGAAGGCCCGACGACGATCTTGTTCATGTAGATGTCCGGGGCATGGAGCAGTCCACCCCGTTCCGCCGCCGCCAGGACAGCCATGGCGTTGGGCGTGCCCATCGCGCAGAGGTTGGTGCCTTCGAGAGGGTCGACCGCAATATCGACCGCCGGAAAGCGCCCCTCCTGGCCGGGCCGTGCACCCTGCCCGAGCCGTTCGCCGATGTAGAGCATCGGCGCCTCATCGCGCTCCCCCTCGCCGATGACGATCGTCCCCTCCATCGGGATCTGATCCATCACCTGGCGCATCTTCTCGACGGCGACGTGGTCGGAGTGGTCCCGTTCCCCGCGCCCCATGGTGCGCGCCGCCTCGATGGCGGCCGCCTCCACAACGTGCAGAAAGTCGAAGAGCAGGTCGTGCTCGAGCGGTCGTTTTGGTTCCATCTTCCTTCCCCTCCCTTTCCACTCCCGCCCATCGGGAGAGAGCACCCTCGCGATGGGCTATTCCAACGTTCCCCCCAGGTGAGGGTCAAAACAGCCGCGGCAGCGTGCCTCGTAGGCCCCGGAGGCCCCGACAACAACCCGTTCCTGGCTGTCGATCAACCGCTGCGTATAACTCGCCGGGCTGCCGCACTGGACGCAGATCGCCCGCGTTTTGGTGATATCCTCGGCGATCGCCAGCAGCAGGGGCATCGGCTCGAACGGGCGACCGAGATAGTCCATGTCGAGCCCGGCGATGATGACGCGCTTGCCGAGGTCGGCGAGCCGATTGACGACCCGCACGAGGTCCTGATCGAAGAACTGGCCCTCGTCGATGCCGACCACATCGGTGTCCATCTCGATCTGGGCGAGAATCTCGCTGGCGGTAGTGACGACCTGCGACTCCATCTTCATCTCGGAATGGGAGACGATGTGGACCTCGGAGTAGCGCGCGTCGATCATCGGCTTGAAGATCTGCACCTTCTGGCGGGCAATTCTGGCCCGGCGCAGGCGGCGGATCAACTCCTCACTCTTGCCGCTGAACATCGACCCGGTGATCACTTCGATCCACCCAGACTCCGACGAATGGCGCTCCACACTCTCCCCTCTCTACTCTCCTGAAAACATCTAGAACGCGTGTGAAGAACCGCGACGGGCGATCCCGCCAGCTCCCCGTTCCCTTGCTGAAGTGGCTCAAAGAATCGTCTTCGGTTCTACACCAAAAGGATGGAGCAGGCAAGCC
>JBEIJP010000751.1:0-1957 GCA_040380245.1 Acidobacteriota bacterium
AGTCGCTCCCCGCTGGCGCGGTCGACGCGCAGCAGCCCGAGCTGGCGGTCGCTCGGCTTCGGGTCGAGCTTCGAGTGACGGTTGCGGTTGAAGTCCGCCAGCTCGATCGATCCGGCGGCGAGCCGCGCCGGGACCCGTCGCCGGTCCGCCTCGAGAATCGCCTGCGTGATCCCCTCCTCCATCTCCTGGTAATACCGCAGGGCCGCGTCGAAGCGCCCCTGGCCCTTGCCTGCCTCATTGGTCAGTTCGAGGACGGGGCCGTGATGGGTGTGCGATCCGGCGAGGAAGGAGTGCTCGATCCCGGCCTCGGCTTTGATGCGCTGCCGGATGCGTTGCAGCGAGGCCTCCGACGGCGAGCGCCCCAGATCGAGCCCGACCAGGGCCAGCTTCGTCCCCCCCACCTCCAGCACCAGCGCGTCGGCGAAGAGCGGGTCGAGCGTTCCCTGCGAGAGGCTGTCGTGGCGCGCGCCGTAGCCCCACATCGGCACCGGCTCACGCGGCGTGATGTCGCGACGCGCGACCCCGGCGCGGATCGGCGGATCGCTTTCCGGCTCGGCCCCCCGCGACTCGATCGGCAGGAAGAGGCTCGTCAGCAGCAGCAGGCTGACCAGGCTGACCAGTGCTCGTTGCCAGGGCGCTGTCCGGGGCGTTGTCGGGGGTGTCGCTCTTCTCTCTCTCCTCATCGGGGATCCTCCGGGTTGGGGAACGGGTGACTATTGCTCCGGCAGTCCGGCCAGCCGTTCAAAGACGCGCGCCAGCGACTGCGTGCCATCCTCGCCGCGCCCTTCGGCCTCGACGACGGCGAAGAGCTGCTGGGCAAGGGCGGTGATCGGCAGGGGCGTCCGATTCTCGAACGCCGCTTCGAGCACCAGCCGCAGGTCCTTCTGCTGCAGGCGAACCATGAAGGCCGGTTGGAAGTCGCGCGCGATGATCTTGCCGCCGAGTACTTCGAGCGCCCAGGAGTTGGCCGCTCCCCCGGTCAATGCCCCGTGGAGGGCGGGCAGATCGAGCCCCGACTTGGCGGCGAAGGTCAGCGCCTCACAGACCGCCAGCAGGTTCCCGGCCACCAGGATCTGATTGCAGAGCTTGCCCGCCTGCCCTTGGCCTGCTGGGCCAAGGTGGGTGATGCGCTTGCCGACCGCTTCGAGCACCGGTCGACAGCGATCGAGCGTCGCGGGCTCGCCGCCCACCAGGATGGTCAGCGTTCCCTCGATCGCGCCCTTCTGCCCACCCGAGACCGGCGCGTCGAGCCATTCGACCCCCACCGCCCGCGCTTCCGCGGCCAGCACGCGAGTGACCTCCGGCGAGATCGTGCTCATATCGATGATCACCGATCCGGGCTGTGCCGTCGCGAGCAGCCCCTGCGGACCGCGCACCACCGCCTCGACATCCGGCGAGTCGGTCACCATCGTCAGGATGATCTCGCTGCGAGCCGCGACCTCGGCGGGCGTCTCGACCGCTTCGATCGCGCCCAGCGCGCTGTTCTCCGCCGCGAACGCCGCCGCCTTCCCCGGTGTCCGCGTCGCCACCGTCAACGAATACCCGGCACGCAGCAGGTTGCGCACCATCGGCTGCCCCATGATCCCCAGCCCGACCCACCCAATCCGCTTGTTCATCAACTGGTCTCTCTCCACGTTTCTTCCCTTCCTCTTTCGTGTGTCCGCTCGGACTCCGATCCGCCGTCGCTCAATTCGACTGCCATTCTGCTCCCGATCCACCAGATCAGGCAATCGAAAATCGGCTGCGTATCTCCTCTCTTCGTGATGGCGTGGTTGTTGGTCTCACGCCAAGACGCGAAGACGCAAAGGGGGAGAGGGGGAAAGGGGTTAGGAGACGCCGATCCTGGGTGCGCGGGCCTCCGGCCCGCATGTCTTCAGTCCTGGCGAAGTCGGGAGGTCGTGGTCTTTGGTCTCACGCAAAGACGACAAGACGCAAAGTGGGGAAGGGGGAGAGGGAA
>JBEIJP010000752.1:0-1956 GCA_040380245.1 Acidobacteriota bacterium
ATGGAACAGAACCAATTGGATCGAGTCGAGTCCCTTTTTCTAGCCGGGCTGGAGCTGCCGTCCGACGAACGGGAGGCCTTCTGGGCGCGCGAGTGCGGCGAAGACCTGCTCCTCCTCCAGGAACTCCACGCCCTTCTCCACGCCCACCAGACTTCTGAAAACGACGATCCGCTGGAGAAGACCGTCTGGGCCATGGAGGATGTCAACGCGCTCTTTGGCGGCGAGAACCTGGTTGGTCAGACAATCAATGGCTATCAGATTCTGCAGTCGCTTGGCCAGGGGGCTATGGGGGAGATCTATCTCGCTCAGAAACCGCCGCTCACCCGCCAAGTGGTTCTCAAGATGGTCGCGGATGTCGCCAACGCCTCCTTCCGCAAGCAGTTTCTGGAAGAGATGCGCGTTCACGAGAAGCTGCGACACGACAATATTGTCCTGCTCCTCGACGCTGGCACCTACGGTCAACACCCCTACATTGTCCTCGAGTACTTTCCTGGCCAAAGTCTCCGGCAATACCTGCAGGGGCCGGATGGCGCTCCGCGTTCCCTTCCTCTGGACCAGATCCTCGCCATCACCCGCCAGATCGTGGACGCCCTGGCCTATGCCCATCGGGATCACCAGATCACCCATCGGGATATCAAACCGGAGAACATTCTCATTCTTCCAGAGCCTACCCTCAAGGCCAAGATCATCGACTTTGGCATCGCCATCCTCCCGGAACTCGATATCCGGAGAGGGGACCTCCTCACCTCGCGTCGCTTCACCTACGGCGCCTCCGGGACACCTCTCTACATGTCCCCCGAGCAGATCCGCAATCTCATCGCCATGGAGCGCGTCTCGCACATCGATTCCCGCGCCGATATCTTCGCGCTCGGGCTGGTCCTCTATGAAATGCTGACCGGGCAACCTCCCTTTACCGCCGACCTGGTCAGAAATTATCGCCGGATCGTCTGGCCCTCCCGGCTGCGCCCGGGCCTCTCTCCGGCGGTCGATGACCTTCTCCGTCGGGCTCTCGCCGAGGATCCGGCGGCTCGCTACCAGACCGTCGAGCAACTCCTCCACGATCTCAAGGCTGCCCTGACCCCGCTCCTCCACGGCTCAGCCGGCGACCAGTCCCCCCAGTCGCCATATCGTCGGCTCCTCGCCAGACTCCTCTCCCCCTTCTCTCCCAGGTCCTGAAGCCCTCTCCTGCCCAGGCTTTTTTTCTCATTTTCTTAAAAAATCGTGAGCTGAAATGAGCGGAAATTACGCATGACAAAAGTGAAGCAGGATTATATGCGAATCCCTTCCTCTCTCAGGTGGACTTCCCCAGCGGTCGTTCCCCCGGGGAGAGATCGGTGTGGCAGGAAAGGAAACGAGTCGCTGGAGAGACCAGCAGTGCGGGGGGAGCTGTCCGATGGCAAGTGGCAAGATGGAAGGGAAAGGTAGTGGCTGGGTTAGTCTTTTGGGCGTCTTCCTTGCCCTGGTCGCCTTGGGAGGGATCCTTCATCAATGGAAGCTGGTGGCGGCCAGCGACACTCCCAGAAGGTTGACGATCGTCTCTGCCGCCGATCTCCTCCGGTCCACCCCACTTGCGCCGGACTCCCTTGCCACGGCATACGGAGATCGGTTGGCGATTGAAACCGCCACGGCATCGTGGCAACCCCCTCCCCACCTCGCTTGGGGGAACGACGGTCAGAGTTGGCGGCGTCCTCGCCCCATTGTTATATGTCTCTCCTGGCCAGGTCAATTTTCAGATCCCTGCGCGGCTTCCAGCTGGAGAGGCGACCGTCACCATCACCGCCGGTGATGGAACCGTCTCGGAGACGGTCACCCGACTCGCCCCGGTCTCCCCCGGCCTCTTTGCCGCAGACTTTCGGAACAAAGTGCCCGTGGGAACGGCGCTCAGGTTCCGGAACGGAGTACTGATCGGTGAGCAGCCGCTGGTTGGAGTTGAATCGGGAACAGATCCTGCAGCAA
>JBEIJP010000753.1:0-1956 GCA_040380245.1 Acidobacteriota bacterium
AGTCGAAGAAGTCCTCTTCCGAAAGCCGATCGCCGGTCAGCACCTCGTAGACGGAGAGCCCGGCGATGATCGCCGAGCTGCTGCTGCCCAGTCCACGCGAGAGCGGAATCTCGCTCTCGATCCGCAGGTGGGCCCCGGGCAGGGTCCGCTTGCGTTGCTGCGCCGCATAGAGCGCCGCTCGCACTACCAGGTTGCTCTCATCCCGCGGCACCTTCTCCGCGCCCTCGCCGAAGGGGTCGATCCGGACTCCTGCCTCCGCCGGTGTCACCTCGATCCGCAAATAGAGCGAGAGCGCCAGCCCGCACGTGTCGAAGCTCGCCCCCAGGTTGGAGGTCGAGGCGGGTACGGTAATCTCCGTTGTCGTCATGTGGCTTCTCTCCAGCATCCCGCGCCTCGCTCTCCTCTCCCTCTCAGAGCCCAAGGTATCGCGCGTAGAGGGATCGGGCCACCTTCGGATCGTCCGTTCCCTGAATGAGGCATCTTCCATCGGGAAAGACCGTCAGCTCGTAGCCCCCGGTCTTGAATTTCAACAAATGGGCATTGTAACGCACTTCCCCCACATTGCGCAGCTGGTTTGCCCGGTCGGCCAGATCGAGGCTCAACGCGGGGGAGAGTGGCGGGCTGATCTGGATCGCGTTGCGGCCGCAGAGGCTCGTCACCAGCTGACCGCGTTCGACATCGAGATACTCATAGCGGTGATGGTCGCAGGTCGGGCAGTCCGCCTCCTCGCGCAGCCGATCGAGCCGCAGCCGCGAGGTCCGGTTGTCCCAGAGGTCGAACTGGAGCAGGCACCCGTGCAGCCGCTCCGTCTGCCCAAGAAGCAGCTTGAGACACTCGACGACCTGATGGGAGGCGACGACCGAGATGATCGGCAGAATCACCCCCGCCGTGTCGCACGTCGGGGTGCTCCCCGGGGGCGGCATCTCCCGAAAGAGACAGCGCAAACACGGCGTCACCCCTGGCCGAATCGTCATCTGCAGCCCGTGCGCCCCAACCGCCGCCCCGTAGATCCAGGGACGGCCGAGCTTGACCGCGGCGTCGTTGAGCAGGTAGCGCGTCTCGAAGTTGTCGGTCCCGTCGAGGATCACCGTCGCCCCGTCGAGCAGCGACTCGATGTTGGTCGGATTGGCGTCACGAACGACCGGCTCAACGCGGACCGATCGGTTGATCTTCTCCAGTCGCGCCGCCGCCGCCACCGCTTTCGGCAGCCGCTCCTCCGCGTCCCGCTCCTCGAAGAGCACCTGGCGATGGAGATTGGTCGACTCGACGACATCTCGATCGATCAGTCGGAGCCTCCCCACCCCGGCCCGCGCCAGCATCTCCGCCTGCGCGCACCCCAGCGCGCCGCAGCCCAGAATGACGACGCTCCCCTCCCGCAGCCGCTGTTGCCCCTCCCTCCCGATCCCTTCGAAGAGGATCTGCCGGGAATAGCGCTCGTCGAGACTCCACTGATTGTCCATTCCGCGTCCTTGCTGCTCCACTCTCCCTGCCCGTAGCCGGCTGCCCGGTGCTCGATTGTCCGACGCTGCCGCCGGTCTTTTGGTCAGACCGCAGCATACCAGACCCCGCCACACCCCGAAAAGCGGATGCCCGGCCCGGCCAGGTCGATCAAGGATGATTGATTTGGGCTGGGAAAACAGAGACGAGACCGACAGCTGAGCAAACCCTGATGCAAGGCTCTCAGGGTTGGACTACGATCTGTTGACGCGAGAGACAAGCAGGAGGGGTGTGTCAGCTCCCGCCCTGAAGGGGCGGCGCATACCAGCCCAGGGTGGAACCCTGGGTATCCGAGCAGACTGATCAGGCGGTCTGCCAAGGTACAGCAGGAACGCCGCAACGGGTGGGATTGGGCAGACGCCCTCGATTCACTAATAGGCGGCGTTCCTTCAGAACGCCGAGGGATACCGTTGACGGTACCCAGGGCGTTGCCCTGGGCTGGTATACGGTGTCCCGTTG
>JBEIJP010000754.1:0-1947 GCA_040380245.1 Acidobacteriota bacterium
CGTGCAACCTCGCTCCACGCCGCACGCCGCTGCGCTTCGATCAGCTCCGAGAGATCCTCGACGACGATCACCGCGCCACGCACCTCACCTCCAACGTCGTGAAGGGCCGTTACCGTCACCGCTGCGTCGAGATTGACCTGATTGGCAAGGGTGAAGTGGACCTCGCGTGTGATCGAGCGATAGCGCGCAGCAAACAGGATCAGTCGCCGCAGCTCTTCCCGCTGCGGTTCCGGCAGCAGTCGCTCAAGCGCCGTCCCCGTCACCGGGACCTGCTCGATCCGCAACAGCCCGAGCGCCGCTTCATTGATTGTCGTGACGTTCCCCGTTTCATCGAGTGAGATAACCCCGGCGGAGAGGCTCTGCAGAATCGCCTCGATATACTGGCGACGCTCGATCAGCTCAGCGTTGATCTGCTGGAGTTCGCCCGCCGACTGCTCGAGCCGGCGCCGATTCTCGGCCAGCTCCATCGTCATCTCGTTGAATGAGCGCGCGAGCGCCGCAAGCTCGTCGTCGCCAACCACGTCTGTAACATAGTCAAGATCGCCACTCCGAATGCGCGCCGTCGCCTCGGCCAGCTTCTGAACCGGCTCCGCAATGCTCCGCGAAACGTTGATCGCCATCCAGAAGGCAATGAACAGAACCAGCAGCGTTATCAATGCAAGGGTTTGGAGCGCCGTGTTCCGGTACCATTTTTTGTAGCCCTTCAGATTCTCATAACGCTCCTCCTGGTATCGAATGAGCTGAAGGTTGACGGAGAGATCGGTCGGCAGTTTCCGGATGATCAACAGATAGCGCGGTGGCGTGACCTCCGGAAGCCGCTCCCCGGAGATGAAAAAAATATCACGCTGACTGCCCGCGAGCGGATCGGTGGATTCGATCAGGATCGTGCCATCACGAAGCAAAGCCGGCACAGAGTCCCGTGCAAGGCGTGCAATGACGGACTGACGAGCCTCGGGTCTCTCCAGTCCACCACCATCCAGCTCGAGTTCGACCGCGCCGTTCGCATCGAACAGCCGTGCAAGCGTGATCGAATCGGCCTCCACCTCCCGCAAAAGAATCTCGGCGCGGCTTTCGACCGGATAGCGTGCCAGCAGATGGGCCAGCGTACGCCCCAGAGTTCGTGTCGCCTCACGCTCTCCCTGACGCGAGAGTGACTCCATCGAGATCGCGTTCTTCAGGATCTCGTCGCCCGGGAGGCTGAACCACTTGTCGATGCTCCGATTGATGAGACCGGTCGTCGCAAAGAAGAGAAATGTGACTGGCAACAGCGAAAGCGCAATGAAAAAGACAACCAGCCGGGTCTTGAATCGTGCGCCAAGCCGATGCTCCCTTCGCTCACGACGCAGCTTGATGATGTTCCGGACCAGTACCATCAGCAGCACGACGAAGGCCAGAAAGTTGATCGTCGAGAGCACGTAGAGGCTGAAGGTTTCGCTGACCGATGTCGGACGCAGCCACTCAAGCGTATTGAATGCCGACTGGACGAAGAGGAGCACAAAGGCCAGGGTCGTCAACAAAGCGAGAACGACAATCCGCAATCAGCGCCGGCGCAGTTTGACCTGCTCGGCGGATCGGGGCTCTCGAGTTGATCGTTGACTCTCCATCTCCTCATTATGCCACCAGACTCAAATCAACGCACTTAGCGGACAACAATCAACAGAAACCGATCGGCTTGTTGGCGCGAGAATTCCGCTTCCACTCGCCAGCCCGGATCATTTCTGGTAGTTATAGTCTGCAGGAAACGCGGTTACGAAAGATGCACATGAATATCCTGAATATCCTGATAGATCGTCAATCAGTTCAGTTGCGTACCCATTTGCGCAGTGGCTGGCGCGCCCGCTGGGCGAACTGGATCTGCCTGTTTCCTGACTTCTCGTTCATGAACATGGGTGGTGTGAGGCTGTGGAGCTTGTGGGCGAAGGTCGGCGCGGTGGGCAACGCGGCAGC
>JBEIJP010000755.1:0-1946 GCA_040380245.1 Acidobacteriota bacterium
CTGTCGCGGATGGCCTCGGCTTCGAGCCGGTGCGGCTCCCGTCGCCAGCGCAGGCGGTTCTGCGGATCGCGCTCGCGGGCCGCCGGCTGGTCTGCTCCCGATTGGCGGTAGGTGTTGGAGAGGACCATCAGGCGATGCATCGGCTTCCAGCGCCAGCCGGCTCGCTCCCGGAATTCGAGGGCCAGCCAGTCGAGCAGCGCCGGATGGCTTGGCCGGTCTCCGGTCAGCCCGAAATCGCTCAAGGTCTGCACCAGGCCGGACCCAAAGTGGTGCTTCCAGATGCGGTTGACCGCCACGCGCGCCGTCAGCGGGTTGTCGGCATGGACAATGAAGTCGGCCAGTTGCCGACGCCGCTGGGTAGGTGCGAGATCCCGGCCATCAGAGAGCACCGTCGGGAGGCCCGGCTGGACCTCCTCCCCCTTGGTGCGCCAATTTCCCCGGAGGAAGAGATAGCTCTTCCCCGGAGTGGCTTGATCGGCGACGCCCATGGCGGCGGGGTACGGGACGGGACGCGTCGCCTGGATGGCGTCGATCTCCTTCTGGACCGCGCGCCGCTGGCTCAACTGCTCGGGCGACATCCGCTCCTCGATCTCTTCGGGTTGAATCTTGATCTCTTTGGAGAAGCGAGCCAGGGTCTCGGCCCGGAACTCGTCGCGGGTTTTGGCGCCGAATCCGCTCGAGCGCTCGGCGAGGCGCACGTGAAAGTCGACCTTCTCCGCGAGCAGCGCGTCGCGGAACGGCTTGTCGATGGCGCCGAGCCGCGCACGGACCGCTTTGAGCCGCTCATCGACCGCCTTGTTGGCGGCTTGATGGCTGGCGACAGTCTCCTCGCTGACGAGGGGCCGTTCCGTCTTCGCCGCAGGGGAGAAGATCGCCGACATTCGGTAGTAGTCCCGTGTCGGCAACGGATCGTACTTGTGGTCGTGGCAGCGGGCACAGCCGAGGGTGATTCCGAGGAAGACCGACGACGTCGTCGAGACCATGTCGTCGAGCTCGTCACTGCGCGTCTCCTCGTTGTTGACGTTGTCGACTGTCGGTCCATTGCGGCAGAACCCGGTCGGGATCAGCACCTGTGGGTCATCCGGGTGAAGCTGGTCATTGGCCAGCTGCGCCCGGACGAATTGATCATAGGGAAGGTCTTCGTTGAAAGCCCGAATTACCCAGTCGCGGTAGTGCCAGGCGTGCGGTCGGTCGTAGTCGAACTCATAGCCGCCGGAGTCCGCATAGCGCGCGAGGTCGAGCCAGTGCCGTCCCCAGCGTTCGCCGTAATGAGGCGAAGCGAGCAGGCGATCGACAACCGCCTCATACGCCGACTCGAACTTCGCTTCGGGACCCTGCAGAAAAGCCTCGACCTCCTCGGGGGTTGGTGGCAGACCCGTCAGGTCATAACTCACGCGCCGCAGGAGGGTCCGCCGATCGGCGGGTGGCGCTGGCGTCAACCTCTCCTGTTCCAGTCGACTGAGAATGAAGGCGTCGATCTCATTCCGAACCCACTCCTTTCGCCGGACTGTGGGAACAGCGGGACGGGCTGGTCTGACGAATGACCACCACTGGCGGTCTTTCTCGGTAATCGCATAGCCGGGGGCACGCGTCGGGATGGCGCCGCTCGCGGCGACCGGGGCATCGAGTTGCCGAATCCAGTCGGCGATGATCGCGATCTCCGGCTCGCCGAGTCGATCGCCCATCGGCATCGCCGGCTCTTCCTGGTGGGTGATCAGCCGGTAGAGCAGGCTCTCCTCGGGTTTCCCGGGGACGACGACGACTCCCCGCTTCCCCCCACGCAGGATCGAGGCCTCGGTCCGGGCGTCAAAACCCGAACGTTGGATGCGCTCTCCGTGGCAGGAGAGGCAGTGGTTCGCCAGGATCGGAGCGACCTTTTTGGCGAACGTGCCGCTCTTGTCATCTGTCTCCCAGCGCGCCGCGACGGGCGGGACCAGCGCCAGGCC
>JBEIJP010000756.1:0-1944 GCA_040380245.1 Acidobacteriota bacterium
GGCATCCCGGATCCGCACCATCCCCTGACTCACCATATGAACAACAAGGAGTGGATCGAGAAGGTCTTCCGGATCAACCGCTACCACCTCGAGCTGCACACCGCCTTCCTCGAAAAGCTGCGCTCGATTCCGGACGGAGACGGGACGCTGCTCGACCGGTCGATGATCGTCTACGGCAGCGGGCTGAGCGACGGGAACCGCCACCTCCACGAAGGCCTCCCGATTCTGCTCGCCGGCCGCGGAAATGGCCAGTTGACGCCGGGACGACATCTCGAGTACCCCGCCGGAACGCCGGTGACCAATCTCTACCTCTCGCTGTTGCAGCGCCTGGGGGTCGAACCGGAGAAGATCGGGGACAGCACCGGAAAGCTCGCTTATCTGTGAGGGTCTGGGACAAGGGTTGAGGGACAAGGGTTGAGGGACAAGGGGTCAGGGTCTGTGTGATCGATCGTGGTCCAATGATTTTTTCATTGCCCCGGGAGCGGCCCTGCCGCCGGGGAGCATCGAGTGAGGTGAGTGTGAGCTCTTGTGAATCTCGTCGGGTCTCTTGTTGGCGGCGGCTCCTGCCGCTGCTGGTGCTCTTCCTGCTGGTCGCGGAGCTCTCGCCGTGCCAGTTCGTCGTCCAGGGGCAAGGGGCGGGGAGTGCTCCGCGCAAGTACCCGCCGGGTCCCGATTCCCAGTCGCAGCCGGGCGTCCCGAAAGGAGAGCTGATCCGCTTTGTCTTCGCCGAGTCGAAGATCTTCCCTGGCACATCGCGGGACGTGACGGTCTACGTCCCGGCCCAGTATGACCCAGCCCGGCCGGCCTGCGTCTATGTCAATCAGGATGGCGTGCAGTACCAGGCGCCGACCGTCTTCGACAACCTGATCCACCGCGGCGAGATGCCGGTGACGATCGGGGTCTTCGTCATGCACGGGCGAGTGCTGGCGGCCGATCCGAACACGGCCCTCGACCGGTTCAACCGGAGCTACGAGTACGACGGCCTCGGAGACAACTACGTGCGCTTCCTGCTGGAGGAGCTGCTGCCGGCGGTCGAGACGAAGCAGACCGCTGATGGACGTCCGCTCCGGCTCTCGAAGGAGGGAAAGGACCGGGCGATCGGCGGGGCGAGCAGCGGCGCGATCGCGGCCTTCACCGCCGCCTGGGAGCGGCCGGACGCCTTCCAGCGCGTCTTCAGCGCGATCGGGACCTACGTGGGACTGCGCGGAGGCGATCACTACACGACCTGGTTACGGAAGTTCGAGCCGAAACCGTTGCGAATCTTTCTGCAGGACGGATCGAACGACCTCAACAGCTACGCCGGCGACTGGTGGATGGCCAACCAGAGCCTCGAACGGTCGCTGCGCTTCGCGGGCTATGACGTCGAAGCCGTCTGGGGCGAGGGGGCGCACAACGGCGAGCACGCGACGGCGATCTTCCCCGACGCGATGCGCTGGCTCTGGCGGGGCTGGCCGGCGGCGGTCCTGGTCGGCAAATCGAAGAATCCAACGCTCGACGCGGTGCTGGTTCCCGGCCAGGGCTGGGAACTGGTCGCCGAGGGCTATCGCTTCACCGAAGGGCCGGCGGTCAACGCGCGCGGCGAGGTCTTCTACAACGACGTCCCGAACAGTCGGACCTACCGCGTCGGGCTCGACGGGCGCGTCTCCGTCTTTCTCGCCGACTCGAAGCGCGGCGACGGACAGGCCTTTGGCCCGGACGGTCGACTCTACACCGCGGCCGTCGCCGAGAATCAGATTGTCGCGTACGACGCCGAGGGGCGACGCTCCGTCATCGCCGAGGGGATCCGCGGCAACGACCTCGTCGTTGGCCACAACGGGACGATCTATGTGACCAGTCCGGCGACCAACGGGGTCGATCCGAGCCAGATCTGGATGATCCGACCGGACGGGACGAAGCAGGTCGTCGACACCGGGCTGCGCTTCTCGAACGGGATCACCCTCTCCC
>JBEIJP010000757.1:0-1944 GCA_040380245.1 Acidobacteriota bacterium
GTTGCCGTACATGGAGATGGATTCACCGCTCAAGCAACCATCCAGGCGCGGTCCAACCCGGGCGCACGCCCGAGCGAAGGGAGAATCGTCGTGGCCGATACATACTGTTCCCAGTGCGGAGTTCTGCTCGATCGACCCGCCCGCTACTGTCGTCAATGTGGAGCTCCGCTGACGCCTGATCCCTCGTGGGAAAGTGCTCAGGCGCAGACCGCCGAGCCCTCTGGCTATCAACCCGGCGCGACCCTCCGCCCCCCGACCGGCGTTGGCGGAGACTGGGGAAGCCCAATGGGCGGCACGCTTCCCTCCCCCGGCTCCCCGGGCACGATTCAGCCTCCGGTGCGCCGCCCCCGTTGGAAAAAGATCCTCCTCGCGGTCTCGCTCTTCCTCCTGCTGCTCGTCGGGGGAGCCGCCTTCGCCGCCTATCAGATCTTCCAGCGGGTGCGAACCGAGATCGGTCAGCTGCAGCCGAACGACCTTCTCCGGGCTGGCGAGGCCGGCCCCCTCCAGGACGAGATCGACCGTGCGCTCCGCGAAGGCCTGTCGGCCCTTCCTGACGCGAACGCGACCCCTTCCGACGACCTCACCCCGTATCTCTACCCTGGCGCGACCCGGACTCAGTCGACCCGTGTCGTGGGCAACGAGATACTCCGACTGGTCACTACCGACAACTTCGATCAAGTCGACGCCTTCTACCGCAAACTGGCCGGGAATCCCCTCGCGGAGAACCGCTCGCCCGACAAACAACAGTGCGTCTACAAGATCCCGACCACGCCGACGACCATCGTCACCATCCGCGCGGACTCACCACACAGTGGGGAGACCCGTATCGTCCTCATCCGGTCCCCACATCTCTCCCTCTGACCCGCTGGCCGGCTGACGTGTCGCGGCGCCGTCGGTTGACTCCGCCCCCGTCGATGCCTACTATGTCTGTTGCAATCTCCAACTGGGCTGCTGCCTCAGCGCCCCTCCGATAAACAATTCGGTCGACCACGCCAGATCGACCGGTAGAGCAGAGGCTCACACATGCAGCAGGAACCGGTTCCAACAGAGATCCCCGACAAGCTCTTCTTCAAGATCGGCGAGGTCTGTGAACTGGTCGGCGTCCAGGCTCACGTCCTGCGCTACTGGGAGACAGAGTTTCCTTCTCTCCAACCCCAGAAGAACCGGGCCGGTCAACGAACCTACCGCCGCCGCGATGTCGAGATGGCCCTGCGTATCCGGCAACTCCTCTACGATGAGGGCTTCACCATCGCCGGGGCGAAACGCAAAATCGCTACGGAAGGGCGCACCTCCAGCCCCCGACTCAAGGTCGTTCCCCCTGCTCCCGCAACTCCCCTCGACTGGGACGAGATCGACCCCGGGTCGTCACGCGCTCTCCCGGCTTCACTCGATGCCCCTCCCCCACCGGCGATACCGGCCCCGCCTTCGCGACTCTCCCGCGAGACGATCCGTCGCCTCCGCGGGATGGCCGAGGAGTTGTTGACTTTGCTCGATCGCGATGTTAGAACTTAACACTTCGTGATGGGCGGGACACTGTCCTATTCCCAACACGACGGGACGTGGCGCAGCCTGGTAGCGCGCTTGCTTGGGGTGCAAGAGGCCGTGAGTTCGAATCTCGCCGTCCCGATACGTTATCATCAACCCGATTCGTTATCATTAATTGGCTACGACCTTCAAGGCGCTGTTCTCAGCGCCTTTTTTGCTTCTCCTCACGACATTCCCCCCGGTTGGCCCGCCCCGCTCGTCGATATTCACTGTAATAAGATCCAGGTGGGTTGAGCAGGTTGGCACCCGATAAGTTTAAAGCTATATAATGGCTCTCTGACAAGACAGCGGTAGTTTTCTTTCAATGTGTTCCCGGCGCACCCAACGGAGCCGTCACCCTGTTACACGAGCCTCGCATCGTAGACAGTGGCGACAGTGGCGACAGTGGCGAGAGTGGCA
>JBEIJP010000758.1:0-1939 GCA_040380245.1 Acidobacteriota bacterium
GCTCTCCTCCCGCGTTGACCATCCGGAAGGCGGCGCCGCGTGGGATGTAGAGCGTATCGTAGGGGGCGAGTGCAAAGGACTGCCCCCCAACCTCGACCGTCACCGCGCCCTTCCACATAAAGAGGAGGCTCTCTTCTTCGGCCTGGCAGAGAGAACCGCTCCGGGCGCCAGCCGGAAGGGTGTACTCCCCGCAGCTGAGCCATTCGAGATGCGCGGTCGCGGGGACAAAATGCTGACGGTAGCTGACCTTCTCCGCCTGGGCGGAGAAGAGGGTCCCCGGTTTGACGGTCTCACTGGCGTGGACCGGCGTCGCGGTCGATTGTGGCGGAATCGCCAATTGCGTCTGTGAAGTCGACATCTGTTGCTCCCTCCGCTTGTTGAATAGACTGGCGCGCCCCATCGCCGCGCTGAAGACTACCGGATCCAGGCCTTCCCACTCGTCAGTCGCGCTGGTCAAAAGATGCGTTGCGCCGATGGATCCATTTGCATTCGTCGCCGCTTCCAGAAGGCGGCCTGCGCCAGATGGACCGGGCGGCAGCCTTCAAGCCCCGTCTCGATGCCGGCGCTGAGCGGCGTTCCGCGCACGATCGCCTCGAGAAAGTTCTGGACGTGGGCCGCCTCGAGCGTCCCCTCCGCCTTGCCCTCCTCCGCCGGCCCCTGGTTCGGCTGAAAGACGTACCCGGCGCGAGTCAATTCAAGGGTTCCTTCCGTCCCTTGAAAGAAGACCCCGGGCCGCTCGTGGCGGATCGAGAGGACAGAGGACTCAAAAGTCAGGTTCCAGGGCCCATTCTTCCCCCCGCCATACTCGACGATCGCGTTGACAGTATCCGGATTGACCCGGCCGTCCCGCAGCTGATAGATCCCGCCTCCAGCCACCGCCGCCAGGGGATGGGGGTCGTCCAACATCCACTGCGCGACGTCGGCCCAGTGGGTCAGGATATCCGCGAGAAGCCCTCCCCCATAATCTGGGAAGTACCGCCAGGAGTCGTAGCGGATCCACTCGTAGGGGACCCGGCGGGCCGGCCCGAGAAAGCGCTCCCAGGCGAGGCCGGCGGGCCGTGGCTGCGGTTCGATCTTGCGGCGCTGCCAGGGAAAGTCGTGCCAGGTCGCACGGGCGAAGATGACCTTCCCCAGCCGACCTCGTCCAAAGATCTCTCCCTTGACGCGTCGATAATGGGCCCCGCTCCGCTGCTGTGTCCCGGTCTGACAGACCTTGCCGCTGCGACGGACCGCTTCCCGAAAGGCGGGCGCCTCTTCCCAGCGGTGGGAGGTCGGCTTCTCCAGGTAGACGTGCCGGCCAGCCGCCAGCGCCGCCTGGGTCTGGCCGAGGTGGAGGTGGTCCGGGGAGGCGATCAGGACCGCGTCGACATCCGACCGGGCGATCGACTCCTCGTGGGCCTGCGTCTCGTGGACCGACTGCCCTGCCGAGAGGAGCAGCGATTTCGCCCGCTCGCGCTGGACATCATAGACATCGCAGAGCGACCGCAGCTCGATCCGACCCGAGGCGACGAAGGCCCGCATGACCTCCCGCCCCCGCCGTCCGCTGCCGATGAGGGCCATCCCCACCCGGTCGTTGGCCCCGACAATCCGGGAGTAGGAGAGGGCCGTCAGGGCCCCCGCTCCCGTTCGTCCGACAAATTCCCGTCGATTCATCCCCTGCCCTCCCTTCCAGTCCACTCGCCCGCTACCGACCAAAGACGCGCCGCACCGTCTCGCGTGCCGGGCGCACGGCCTCCTCGCCCGGCTTGGCCCCGCTGAGGCGCTCCTCCTCGTTGATCACCCATCCCTTCCACCCAACCACCCGCACCACCTCGCCGAGCCGCGCAATCGGGAACTCCCCTTGCCCGAGGGGGACCTGCTCCCCGGCGCGAAAATCGCGGAGGTGAATCCCCGCCAGGCGCCGATGATGTCGACGAACGAAGGCGGGAACATCGAGCCC
>JBEIJP010000759.1:0-1927 GCA_040380245.1 Acidobacteriota bacterium
CAGCCTCTCTGGCAGATGGCGACCAAGGGGGTCTTTACAGAGGATCTGCGGGGGGATCTGATCGAGGGGCGCTGTGACCTGGTGGTCCACTCGTGGAAGGATCTGCCGATCGAGACGGGCGAGGAGACGGCCGTCGTGGCGACGCTCCCGCGCGCCGATGCCCGAGACCTGCTGCTGGTCCGCGAGGATCGCTGGGCGGAAGTCGAGCAGCGCCGTCGACTGGTGCTGCTGACCTCCTCGCCGAGGCGGATGGAGAACCTCGCCCGATTTCTGCCGCGGGCGCTGCCGGGAGGGATCGAAGCGGTCGAGTTTCGATCGGTTCGCGGCAACATGCAGACGCGGGTCGCGAAGATGTGGCAGGAGGGGGTCGACGGGTTGGTCCTCGCCAAGGCGGCGCTCGATCGATTGCTGGCGGCGCCGGGAGAGGAGTTTGCCGAGACGCGACAGTCGTTGCGGAGCGCGCTCGACCAGTGCCGGTGGATGGTCCTGCCGTTGACGGAGAATCCGACGGCGCCGGCGCAGGGAGCCCTCGCGATCGAGATCGCCACGTCGCGCGAGGATCTGCGGGCGAGGCTCCAGGCGATCAACTGTCGCGCCACCATGGCGGCGGTAGAGCGCGAGCGGGAGATGTTGCGGGCGCACGGCGGCGGGTGCCACCAGGCGATCGGCGCACACGTGCTCGAACGGCCTTATGGACGAATGGCGATCGTTCGGGGGCGGGACGAGGCCGGACAGGCCCTGGCCACCTTCGAGTATGAGCCGACGCGACCGTGGCCCGCGCCGGTCGACCGGGCACGGCTCTGGCCCCTGGAGACGAGTCCCAACCCGTGGTTCGAGAGGGTCGGGCGGGAGGAGCTGCCGGCCCTACCCGCCGACGGGGGCGGCCTCTGGATCGCGCGGGCCGACGCGTTGCCGGCCGACTGGACTGTGCTGGCCTCCCGGATCGTCTGGACAGCGGGCCTGCCAACCTGGTACCGACTGGCACGCCGGGGAGTCTGGGTCCACGGATCGGCGGAGGGGCTGGGAGAACAGGAGGATCCCGGAATCGGGACGCTGCTCGGCCAGACGTCGGACGCCCTCCGTTGGTGGAAGTTGACCCACGAAGAAGCGCTGGAAGAGAGCGTCGCCGAGGCGCGCTTCCGTGTGCTGCCGACCTACCGGCTGGTTCCGCGAACTTCCCCTCCCGACCTCACTCCCTACGACTATTTCTACTGGACGAGTGGCTCCAGCTTTCTCCGTGCGCTCGAATGCTGCCCGTGATTGCGGGAGAAGGTCCATTTCTGTGGCCCCGGGAAGACCCGTGAAACTCTGCGAGCGGCGGGGCTCGATCCATACCTCGCCCCGGATCACGCTTCCTGGCTGGCAAAGATGGGGCGCACCGGCACGGAGGAGGGAGATTCCGTATGAGCGAACGACTGATGCGCTTACGCGCGACCCGGCACCTGCGCGACCTCTGCGCCGAGACGGAGTTTACCCGGGCGCAGCTGATCCAGCCCCTCTTCGTCGCCGAAGGGGTGCGGGAAGACGAAGCGATCCCGGGTTGCGCGGCGTCTTCCGGCAGGGGATCGAGTCGATGGTGCGGCAGGTCGAGCGCGATCTGGAGGCCGGGGTGACGCAGTTTCTGCTCTTCGTCTCACCGGGGGAGAAGCGGCAGGCGGGTTTCGAGCACCAGTTCGCGCGGGCGGCGATCGGGGCGCTGCGCCGTCAATTTGGCAGCGATCTCTGCCTCTGGATCGACACGTGCCTCTGCTCGTCGACCAGCCACGGCCACTGCGCGGTGCTGCGGGGCCATGATCACCGGATCGACCTCGAGGCGACCCTGACGGAGCTGGCGCGCGCCGCCGTCGCCTTTGCCGAGGCGGGCGCCGACGGGATCAGCCCGAGCGATATGATGGACGGGCGGGTGGCCCGCATTCGACAGGCCCTC
>JBEIJP010000760.1:0-1916 GCA_040380245.1 Acidobacteriota bacterium
ACCTCGGGTTCTACCTCTTCCACCGGGCGAGCCACCGGATCCGCTTCCTCTGGGCCATTCACGAGTCCCACCACTCTTCGCCGCGGATGAACTTCTCGGTCGCGCTCCGACAGCCGCCGCTCGAGCCGTGGGTTGACTGGCCCTTCTTCATCGGGCTGGCGTGGGTGGGATTCTCGGCGAAGGCGATCCTGACGATGTATGCCTTCAACCTCTTCTACCAGTTCTTCATCCACACCGAGATGGTGGGTCGCCTTCCGCGCTGGGTCGAGGCCATCTGGAACACGCCCTCCCACCATCGCGTCCATCACGGGACCAACACAGACTACATCGACACCAACTATGGCGGTGTCCTGATCATCTGGGATCGGCTGCTCGGGACCTTCGCCGAGGAGCGGGAGCCGGTCCGGTATGGCGTTCTCCACCCGGTCCACTCCCATCATCCTCTGACGGTCGGCTTTCACCTCTGGCGGCAGATCGCCCGGGATCTGCGGAATGCCCGGGGCTGGAGGGAGCGCTTCTCGCTCCTCTTCGCTCCGCCGGGCTGGGCTGACGCCTGGCGCAAGGCCCGGGCCCTCTGACCCCACCCCCCCCTGCGGGTCTACGACTGGGTGGGGTACTTCCGAACAATGTAGTCGTTGAGGATCTCGATGACGTCTGGGACGATCGTCGAGCCCTTGAGCGTGGTGCGGAGCTTGCCGTCGACGAAGACGGGCGCGCGGGGCGACTCTCCGGTGCCCGGCAGGCTGATCCCGATGTCGGCGTGTTTGGACTCCCCGGGGCCGTTGACGACGCATCCCATCACCGCCACCTTCAGCTCTTCCACCCCAGGATGTTTTTCGCGCCAGACGGGCATCTGCGCCCGCAGGTAGGTTCCAATCTCCTCGGCCATCTCCTGGAAGAGGGTGCTGGTGGTACGCCCACAGCCAGGGCAGGCGGTCACCTGGGGGACGAAGCTGCGAATCCCCAGGGACTGGAGGATCTGCTGGGCGACGATCACCTCATCGCAGCGGTCTCCGTTCGGGGCAGGGGTCAGGGAGACCCGGATCGTGTCGCCGATGCCTTCCTGCAGCAGGATCGACAGCGCGGCGGAGCTGGCGACGATCCCCTTGGCGCCCATCCCGGCCTCGGTCAGGCCAAGGTGGAGCGCGTACTCGCCGCGACGGGCCAGTTCGCGGTAGACGTCGACGAGATCCTGCACGTTCGAACACTTGGCGCTGAGAATGATGTGGTCGCGGGAGAGCCCGTACTGCTCGGCCAGCTGCGCCGACTCGATGGCGCTGCGGACGATGGCCTCTTTCATGACCAGCTGGGCCTCCTTCGGCTCGGCGAGGCGGCCGTTCTCATCCATCAGCCGGGCGAGCAGGGCCTGGTCGAGCGAGCCCCAGTTGACGCCGATCCGGACCGGTTTGTTGTTCTCGATCGCCACCTCGATCATCCGGCGGAAGTTGTCGTCGTGGTGCTTGCCCGCTCCGACATTTCCCGGATTGATTCGATACTTGGCCAGTGCCCGGGCGCAATCGGGGAACTCACTCAGCAACAGGTGCCCATTGTAGTGAAAGTCGCCAATGATCGGCGTTGGATAGCCCGCGTCGCGAACCCGGGCCACGATCTCCGGGACGGCTGCCGCCGCTTCGCGATGGTTGACGGTGATGCGGACCAGCTCGGAGCCAGCCTGGGCCAGCTCGATGATCTGCTGGGCCGTCCCTACCGCATCGGCCGTATCGGTGTTGGTCATGGACTGAACCGCGATGGCGTGGCCACCGCCGATGCGAATCCCTCCGACCGGGACCGCCACTGTTGATCGTCGTTCAATAATTGCCATAGATTTCACTGCCACATTCGCCCTGCCAGGGGCGCACACGTTCGGATCCCGGTTGCCGGGATCGTTTGTCTGTCATTGGATCTCGATGGTCAAG
>JBEIJP010000761.1:0-1916 GCA_040380245.1 Acidobacteriota bacterium
GCCTACAGCAACGACGACCTCTTCCACCAGCTGGCGCTGCTCGGGGCGACCGAGGAGGCGCTCGCCCAACTGCGCGAGGCGAGCCGCGCGCTGGCCTCCGTTCTGCTGGTCGGCGCGCCGCTGCGCTTTGGTGGGCAGCTCTTCAACTGCGCGGTCGTGCTCTATCAGGGGAGGCTGCTCGGGCTGGTCCCGAAGACCTACCTCCCGAACTACCGCGAGTTCTACGAGAAGCGACAGTTTGCCGCAGCCGGAGACCTCGTCGTCAAGGAGGTGCGCCTGCTGGGAGAGACGGTCCCGATCGGCAACGACCTGCTCTTCGAGGCGACCGGCATCGACCATTTCGTGCTGCACGCGGAGATCTGTGAAGACCTTTGGGCGCCCATTCCGCCAAGCACCTTCGCGGCACTGGGCGGGGCCACGGTCCTCGCCAACCTCTCGGCGAGCAATGTGACGATCGGCAAGGCCGACTATCGACGCAACCTCTGCGCCGCTCAATCAGGGAAGTGCATCGCGGCCTACCTCTATTCGGCGGCAGGTCCGGGGGAGTCGACGACCGACCTCGCCTGGGATGGGCAGGCGATCGTCTACGAGAAGAACGAACGACTGGCGGAGTCGGCGCGGTTCTCGGCGGAGGAGCAGCTGCTGCTGGCCGATCTCGATCTGGAGCGGCTGGTCCAGGATCGGATGCGGACGACCACCTTCCGCGACGCGGTGGGGGCTCACCGGGATCACATCGCGCGCCTGCGGCGCGTCTCCTTCGCCTTCGCTGTGCCCGAAGGGGAGATGCCACTGCGCCGTCGCGTCGAGCGATTTCCCTACGTGCCCGAGGACGCCGCGGTCCGCGAGGAGCGTTGTTACGAGGCCTATCACATCCAGGTCCACGGCCTCATGAAGCGCCTCGAGAGCGCCCGGATCGAGAAGCTGGTCATTGGCGTCTCCGGGGGGCTCGACTCGACCCACGCGCTGATCGTTGCCGCCCAGACGATGGATCGCCTCGGCCTTCCGCGCCGCAACATCCTCGCCTGGACCATGCCCGGCTTCGCGACCAGCCGCACGACCCTGGCCAACGCCCACGCCCTCATGCGGGCGCTCGGGGTCACCGCCGGGGAGCTCGACATCCGCCCCTCCTGCCTGCAGATGCTGCGCGACATCGGCCATCCCTACAGCGAAGGCCAGCCCGTCTACGACGTCACCTTCGAGAACGTTCAGGCCGGTGAGCGGACCTCGCACCTCTTCCGCCTCGCCAACCACCACGGGGCGCTCGTCCTCGGCACGGGGGATCTCAGCGAACTGGCGCTCGGCTGGACGACCTATGGCGTCGGCGACCATATGTCCCATTACAACGTCAACAGCTCCGTTCCGAAGACGCTGATCCAGTTTCTGCTGAGATGGGTGGTTCGAACCGGGCAGGTCGACGCCGCGACCGGAGCGATTCTCCAGGCGATCCTCGAGACGGAGATCTCACCGGAACTGGTGCCGGCGGAGGCCGGCGCGCTGAATCCGGAACGGCCGACGCAGAGCACCGAGGCCTTGATCGGCCCCTATGAACTGCAGGACTTCACGCTCTACTACCTCTCGCGGTTTGGCTTTCGTCCGAGCAAAGTGGCCTTCCTTGCCCAGCACGCCTGGGGGAGAAGTATGACCTGGCGACGATTCGCCACTGGCTGGAGGTCTTCCTCTACCGGTTCTTCCAGATCAGCCAGTTCAAGCGGAGCTGTCAGCCGAATGGTCCCAAGGTTGGCTCGGGCGGATCCCTCTCGCCCCGCGGCGACTGGCGCGCGCCGAGCGACGCCGAGGCGACCGTCTGGCTGGAGGAGCTGCGCCGGGCCTTCCCGACCGAATCGTCAGGCTGACGACCGGTCATCTCCTTCCTCCTTACCGACGAACTCCGACGAGATCGCGCAGCAGGTCCTCGA
>JBEIJP010000762.1:0-1914 GCA_040380245.1 Acidobacteriota bacterium
CCCGTCGGCCTTGAACTCCGGCGTAAACTGCCGTCTCTTCCTCTTCGTCAGATCCACCTCCAGGCGCGTGATCGCGCCAAGTGAGGTGTCCACGAAAGCGGGGGGGCTCCACAGGCTATGCCCAGGAATTTGTTGGACGTAACGCGCCAACACTGGAATATCGAGAATGGCCTTCATTATCGGCACGACGTCATATTGAGAGAAGATCGCTGTCGCCAGAAGTCCACAGAGGCAGCGGAATGTCTGGCGATCTTCCATAATTTGGCAATTGGCCTGTTGCGCTGGCTCGGCTGGGACGACCCGGCACGCGCGCGCAGGCACTATGCCGCTCATTTGATGGAGGCATGACAGGTCATCCAGGGCACCTATCCCTGACTTTGCAAAAGCCCTGCAGTCGTGGCAGTTTACCCTTGTCTTGCCTCTCCCCTTCTTCTCTGGTTCAATGAGCAGGTTGGTCGAGGCGTTCGGTTTCGGGGCAGGATTCCGACCGAGACCGCGATCGGAAGTGAGGCAGGCGCGGGGAGTGGATGCGATCCCGCGGAGAGGAGTGGTTATGCAGGAGAAAGATGGGTTCATCGCCCGGGAGCGCTGGCTGGAAGAGAGCTGGTTTCGCAAGGAGGAGGAGCGCAAGCTGGAGGAGCACCACGCCCGACTGGCGCGCGAAGCGGATCGGGAACGGATCGGCCAGGCGACCGGGATCACGGATCAGGAGGCGCTCCTGGCCATTCAAGAGATTGGGTTCAGCGCCGGAACGATCGCGCTGCTCCCCCTCATCCCTCCCCTCGAGATCGCCTGGATGGAGGGAGGAATCACCTCGCGGGAAGCGGACTACCTGACCCACTGTGCGCGCCAGCAAGGAATCGAGGCGGGCGGGGAGGCCGATCAGGCGCTGACCCGTCTGCTCTCAGCCCAGCCCGGGGAGAGCTTCTTTCCCGCGTGTCGCCAGGCCCTTCGAGCTCAACTGCTGGCCTCCCCCCCACCAGACCGGGAGCAACACCGCGAGGAGATCCTGACCCATTGCCAGGAGGTCGCGCGCCTCGCCACGAGCCGATTCCTGGGTCGACAATCGGTCCCTGACGAGATTCGCCACCGGATCGAGCAGATCCGGCAGGAGCTGGCGCCGGCTTCTCAGGGAACGGGACGATCACCAAGGACGGAAGGAAACTCATGAACAATCGACTCAGCGGGAAGGTGGCGATCGTCACGGGGGGTGGTGGGGCGATTGGTCGCGCCACCGTCATCCGGCTGGCGGCAGAGGGAGCGGCGGTTGGCGTCGTCGACCTGGGCGAGAGCGCTGAGCGGGTCGCGGCGGAGGTAGTGGCCAGCGGAGGTCTGGCTATGGCCTGGCGCGCCAATGTCGCCTCCCGTTCCGAGGTCGAGGCCATGGCGCGGGCCGTCCGGGAGACGCTTGGCCCGATCGACATCCTCTGCAACATCGCGGGGATCGCTCCCGCCGCTCCTTTTCTCGAGACCAGCGATGAGCAGTGGGAGGCGACAATCGACGTCAACCTCAAAGGGGTCTTTCTCTGTTCGCAGGTGATCGCACGGGCCATGGTCGCGGAGGGGCGGCCGGGGTCGATCGTCAATATGGCCTCGACCAATGGACTGGTCGGAGAGGTCGACCTGGTCGTCTACAACGCCTCGAAGTTCGGAGTCGTCGGCATCACGATGACGACGGCGATCGAACTCGCCCCCCACCGAATTCGCGTCAACGCCGTCGCCCCGGGAATGATCCGGACCCCGCTCTCCCAGGCAGTTCTCGACCAGAACCCGGTCATGGCTGCCGCCTACCTGAAGGACAAGATCCCGCTGGCCCGCTTTGGCGAACCAGCCGAGGTCGCCGCGACCTTCGCCTTCCTCGCCTCTGACGACGCCAGCTTCATCACCGGCCACACGCTGGTCATCGACGGCGGA
>JBEIJP010000763.1:0-1912 GCA_040380245.1 Acidobacteriota bacterium
CCAGTGGCATCCCCCCTCCCCGCGCCTCCCACGTCTGCCCCCCGTCAAAAGAGCGGAAGAACCCGGCCGATGTTCCGGCATAGAGTGCCGGAGGGCTGCCCGGATGGATGGCGAGGCGGCGGATCCGGGCAAGAGGATCCGGGTTTGGCTTTCGGGTAAAGCTGCGTCCGTTGTTGGTCGAGAGGAAGATCCCCGCGTCTGTGCCGAGGAGAATCCACCCCGGGAGTTTGGGATGGGTGACGATCGTGTGGACATGCGGCTCGCGGGAGAGACGGCTGGGCTCGGTCAGGGCAAGGCGCCGCCACCCGAGGTTCTCCTCTTCCGAGAGAAAGAGCCCCTCCCACGTCGAAGCGAGCATCCACGTCCCCGAGAGAGGTCCACGGGGCGAGGTTGCCGCTCGATCTGTCGCCGGGTCTGCCGCAGGTGTCAGCGGGACGATCGAGAAGACCTGGTGTTGGAGATCGATTCTCGTCGGGGTGGGGGGCGGAGGCGGGACCACGGATCTCTTCGGCCGGCTTGCCCGCCCCGCCCGAGTCGCCGGGCGTCGGGGAGTGGGGCGGACAGGACGCGCGGTCGGCGCCGGCACGGTCGATACGGATGGGGCCCGCTCGACACGCCGCCAGTTTCGCCCCCGATCATCCGAGCGGAACAGTCCACGGTTCGTCCCCACGTAGAGTCGTTGGCTCGCCTCGGGGGAGGGATGGATCGCGTAGACATCCTCCGCCTCCATTCCGGCCATCGAGCGCTCCCAGCGAAGCCCGCCATCGGTGCTGAGGAAGAAGCCGCTCTCTCCCTGGTCGAAGAGGACGCCGGCGTAGACGCGGCCCGGGACCTCCCGGTCCGCGGCGAGCGCGCTGATCTGCCGTTGGATCAGGCCATCACGGCTGGGCGAGAAGGTCTGTCCCCCATCGGTGCTCCGCAGGATCCCCTGGTCCTCGGTCGCGAGGAAGACCCGATCGGGTCGCGTCGGATGAATCGCGACGTGATTGACGATGAGCCGTTCCGATGTGACGCGTTTCCAGCTATCTGCCGCGCCGGCCGCCAGCGAGACCCAGAGCCCCTCGGTCGTGGCGGCGAAGAGCTGTTCGGGCCGGGTGGGGTGAGCGAAAATATGATGGGTCCGACGGCTTGAAAATGGGATACCTTGAAATTTCGTCCAACGCCGGCTGCCATCCAGGGAGCGGTAGATGCCGCTGCAGGCGCTCATGAGGACGGTCTCTGGCGTGGCCTGGTCGAGGTGGATCGAGAAGATGTCGGAATCATCGATCATCCCTGTCTCGGCGGAGCCGGCCCGGAACCAGGTCGCGCCCCCATCGGTCGTCTTCCACGGGAGATGGTGGGTTCCGACGTAGATGGTCTGGGCGTCTCGTGGATCGATGGCGACCGAGTGGATTCCTGCTCGCAGGTCGCGGTGCGCCTCCGGTGTAACGCGCTCCCAGTCTGCCCCGCGGTTGCGGCTGCGAAAGAGTCCGTGGAAGGCGGCGGCGACCAGTGTCGACGGTTGGCTGGCCGATTGGGCCAGCCCACGGATCGCGAAGCCTCGCAGCGCCTCCACCGCGCGCCAGCTCTCCCCCGCGTCGTCGCTGATGAAGACTCCGCCAATCGGCACGCCTCTCAACCGGTCACGCGCTGCGCCAACCGGATTGACGCCGACATAGATCGTTCCTCTGCGTACCCGGTCGAAGTGGATGACGGTGATGGTCCCGCCGGGAGATTCGATCCCGGGTTGCAGGCTGCGCCAGGTCTGCCCCCCATCGACCGATTGGAAGATGTGCCCATCGGCCGTTCCGGCGAGAACCCGCTCAGGGTTCCACGGATCGATGGTCATGGTCGTGACGTCTCCCCCGAAAGGGCCTGTGACCTTCCACGTCCACCCGGCCTGGTTCGTCACCACATCGACTCCGGGCGGGAG
>JBEIJP010000764.1:0-1911 GCA_040380245.1 Acidobacteriota bacterium
GTCGCAGCAGCTCGAAGAGGGTCAGCAGCCGAGACTCCGTGCCGACGAAGGAGCGCTCCGTCAATCCTTCCAGCCAGGCCAGCGCCTTCTCCGTCGATGGCGTCAGGTCGAAGTGCGGTTCGTCCGTCCCAGCCGGATAGAACTTCCGCAACCATCCCTTGTCGTTTTCAGCCCAGTCATTGAGATAGCTGAGCGCGGTTCCGGGAAAGGCGTCGGCCCCGAGCTGCTCTCGCAAGGCGAAGAGTTCGTCTTCCAACGCCTCGACCAGGTCGGCCTGCGACATATTCCGAACGTTGGGGACAATGAAGACCCGGTGGAGAAAACCGGCGACCAATGGCGCGTGATGGGCACAGAGCAGCCGCCACGCGGGGTGGTTCTGACGGAGCAGCTCTAAGGTGGCGTAGTCCAATGCCATCATTCCTCCCCCTCAGAGTTGTCGACGGACCAGCCCGCCAGAGACCTCATCGGGTTCAACTTTGATCTGGGCGCACCGCCTCGTCAAACAGACTCAAATCCTGGGCCGTGCCAGGCAGCTCCGTGCCGCGATTGATGACCTCGAGGTAGCCCGCGTAGCAGAAAAGACGGTTCCGTTTTCGAGCGGTCAGTTCTTTGACGATGCTGAGTTGCTGCAGTTGGCCAAGCGCCTTGTTGACCGTGGCCGGGGTCAGGCTCGTCTTTTCCGCGAGGGAACTGGCACTGGCGATGGGTCGCTCCATCAGCGCCCGGTGGACTGTCCGGGTGGAGGGTGCCGCTCGACCCAGACGGTCGATCTTGTCACGATCCTGATTCGACAGGTTGTGGAGTTGGCGCGCCGTCTCGATCGCCTGGCTGGCCGTCGCCAGAACCGCTTCGGCGAAGAAAGCGAGCCACGCCTCCCAGTCGCCAGTCAGGCGCACCCTGTTGAGTAGCTCGTAATAATACGCTCGGTGCGTTTTGAAGTAGAGGCTGAGGTAGAGTGTCGGCTCCCGCAATACCTTCCGCTCGCAGAGGAGCAGCGTAATCAGCAGCCGGCCCAATCGGCCGTTCCCATCGAGGAAAGGATGGATCGTCTCGAACTGCACGTGGGCCAGCGCCGCCTTGAGCAAAACGGGGGTTGGCTCCGGTTGATCATGGAGGAAGAGTTCCAGCGCGTTCATACAGGCTGGCACCTCCTCGGCGGGCGGCGGAACGAAGACGGCATTGCCAGGCCGGGTACCTCCGATCCAGTTCTGGCTGCGCCGGAATTCCCCGGGGCCCTGCTGGCTCCCTCTACCTTTGGAGAGCAGCACGCCGTGGACCTCCCGCAACAGCCGCAATGAGAGTGGGAGCCCTCCCTCCAACAGGCCCAGCCCGTGATCGAGTGCCGCGACATAGTTGCTCACCTCGCGCACGTCGTCGAGCGGGACGCCAGGTTCAAGGTCCATCTCGAAGAGCAGCAGATCCGAGAGAGACGATTGAGTCCCTTCGATCATCGAGGAGAGCACCGCCTCCTTGCGCACATACAGGTAGAGGAAGATCGAGGTGTCCGGCAGCAGCGCCGAGACGCTGTCCAGTCGCCCGAGCGCCAGCAGTGCCTGGTCAAACTTATCACGCAGCTCCGTGGTCCAGTCGATCGGCGGGCACGGCGGCAGTGGCGCGGGCACGAAGGCCTGCGCCCTCTCACCCACTGTCGAGATCGTCACATATCTGCCCTGCAGTTCCCGTTTCATCGCGCCTCGAACCTGAAATAAGAATTCGATTTATTTTACTTTAAGGCTTATTCCTAAAATAAAGATCCGGAGTAGGAAAATCAAGAGTTCGAAATCCTCGGGTAGCGGTCCAATTAAAAAGGAACAACCATCAGATGGCGGGAGCTCAAAGGAGGGGAAAAGAGCTGGATTGTGGTTCGAATCTACTTGATTTTGAATCGGTTACAGATCCCTGAAACTTGCA
>JBEIJP010000765.1:0-1909 GCA_040380245.1 Acidobacteriota bacterium
TCGAGCGCACGGTAATCTACATCTATCTCTGGCGGGGCGTGACGATCTGCTTCGCTCGCGGAGTCGAGACGGTCGCGGAGGATATCCGGGACATCTGCCCAACGATTGTCACCGCCGTTCCGCGTCTCTTCGAGCGGATCTACGGCACGATCAACAAACGGGTCTCGGAGGCGACGCCCCTTCAGCAGCGCATCTTTCACCGGGCGATCCGTGTCGGGCGAGAAGTCGCTCGACGGATGGATGAGGGGCGATCGATCCCGTTGCCCCTCGCCCTGCAGCACCGGCTCCTCGATCGCCTGGTCTTCACGAAATGGCGGCAAGCGGTCGGCGGAAGGATCCGCTTCTTTGTCTCCGGCGGCGCCGCGCTGCCGTCCGAACTGGCCTACATCTTTCGGGGCGCCGGGATTCCGTTTCTCCAGGGGTTTGGGCTGACCGAGACCTCGCCGGTCGTCTCCTTCAATCGACCGGGTGAAAATCGAATTGGGACGATTGGTCGCGCCATTCCGGGGGTTCAAATCCGCGTCGCGGAGGATGGAGAGTTGCTGGTCCATGGCGAGAATGTCATGCGGGGCTACTACGGCAAACCAGAGGAGTCCGCGGAAGTCCTGCGGACCGAGCCGGATGGCGTCTGGTTCCATACCGGGGACATCGGAACCATCGATCAGGACGGGTATATTCGCATCACCGACCGTAAGAAGGATCTCATCAAAACGAGCCTGGGCAAGTACATCGCTCCGCAGCCGATCGAAAATCTGATCCGGGGCATTCCGATGGTCGAGCAGGTGATCGTCATCGGCAACGCCCGCAAATTCCCGGTCGCGTTGATTGTCCCCGCTTTCGATGCCTTGATCCCCTACGCGCGCTCGCTCCAGATCGAGACGACAGATCGCCACACACTGGTCCGCCATCCGCGGATCATCGAGTACTTCAAAAAGAAGGTCGACGCGGTGACGAAAGAGCTTGCGCCGCATGAGAAGATCAAAAAGATTGCGCTGCTCGAGTCCGACTTTTCGATCGATGGCGGCGAGTTGACGCCAACCCTCAAGGTGAGACGCAAATTTGTCGAGGAGAAGCATCAGGCGATCATCGAGACCCTCTACCCGCGTCTGGAGACTGAATGAGGGCTGCCCCTCGGCAATAGTCGGCAATAGCAATAGAATCATGGCGGCCGGGCCGGGAGAGCATTCGGGGTCTGTGTACAAAAACGATTGGGAGGAAGACAGAGAGTGCGGAAAAAGAGACGACAGGGCCTCGGAGATGTGATCGAGCGGGGTCCATCTATGGGTGGACACTATGTGCGGGGAAGAGGGCGACACGGGTGGGGTGCCCTTTTGTGGCTGGTGGTCTTCTGCGGATGGGGGGTGGCTGCCGATCCGGCTACTGACTCTCCGCGCCGGATGGCCAGTCAGTGGGGATATCTGGGCGTCTATCTCGGCGACCTGACAGCTGACCGAGCCAAAAGCCTTGGCCGCGAGTCCGCGGTTGGCGCGGTGGTGGGCAAGGTCGAAGCTGGGAGCCCCGCGGAAAAGGCAGGGATTCGGGAGGACGATTGCCTACTGGCGCTCGACGGGGAGCCCATCTTGAATCGGCTGCACTTCTTCCAGCGGATCATGGATGTCGCGCCGGGCACGCGCGTGCGCCTCGATCTGCTGAGAGCCGGGGTTCGTCAACAGGTGACGATCGAGGTTGGTGGTCGGCGACCGCGTGGCGACGACCCGATTCGTACGCTCTTCAACGACGCCGAGGCCATGCTCGTCTCCGCCGAGGAGTATCAACGGGAGGCCAATGAACTGGCGGCCAAGGGCGACCTTGCTGGGGCGGAGAAGGCGCGGGATCTGGAGAAGACCTTTCGCGAGATGTCTGCCGAGCGGCGCGCCGCGGTTGAAAAGGACCTCCGTGGGATCATCGA
>JBEIJP010000766.1:0-1899 GCA_040380245.1 Acidobacteriota bacterium
CCGGCCAGCGTCGTCGCAGAGGGCATCGCGGCGGGGCTGCGGACGCTGGGGGAGAATCGGGTCCAGGAGGCGGCGGGAAAGATCGCGGAACTTGACGAGCTGTGTCGGAGCCAGGGGGTCGACTGGCATCTCATCGGCCATCTGCAGTCGAACAAGGTCCGTCGCGCGGTCGAGCTCTTCGATGCGATCCACTCGATCGACAGTCTGCGGCTGGCCGAACGGGTCGAGGCCGTCTGCGCCGAGAAGAATCGGACGATGCCCATCCTCATCGAGGTCAACCTCGGCGGGGAGGCGTCGAAAGCCGGGGCGGGCCCGGAGGAGATCGTCCCGCTTTGTCGCGCGGTGGCGCGCCTCCCTCACCTGGAGCTGCTCGGGCTGATGACCGTCCCCCCCTTTCTGGATGACCCGGAGGCGGTTCGCCCCTACTTTCGGCAACTGCGGGATCTACTGACGCAAATGCGGGAGCGCGGGGAGGTCGGCGAGTCCTGTCGCCACCTCTCGATGGGAATGAGCCACGATTTCGAGACCGCGATCGAAGAGGGGGCCACCTTTGTCCGAATTGGGACGGCCCTTTTCGGGACGCGGGATTCGTCCCCCAACCAAGAGGAGCAGTGAACGGCGATGGTTCTTTTCTTCCAGGGACTGGACATGGGGCAGCAACTGATCAGCGGGGTGGGAATCCTCCAGGAATGGACGCTGCGAGCGATCAGTCTGTCGATCGGGGGCGTAGTCGTGCTGCTGCTGCTGCGGGTGCTCGCCGACTTCCTGCGGCTCAACCCGTTTGGGACGCTCTATCAGACCTTGCGCCGCCCGACCGAACGCATGATCAACCATATGAGAAGTTCCCACTTCTACTACCCCTTGCGTCAATCGCTCGGTTTCAACCCGTCGATATTGATGGTGCTGATCACGCTCGCCATTCTGTGGTACGTCCTGACTGGAGTGCTGCAGAACCTCTTCTTTCTGCTGCAGGGGCTCGGGCTCAGCCTGGTCTCCTTCGGAAGAGGCGAGGTCTTCAGTGGAGCTCGCTACCTGATCGGGGTCGGTCTCCTGGCGGTCCTCTTCTTTCTGATGGCGATGATGACGGTGGTCTTCGTTCACTGGATCTTCGGACTGCTGGCCCAATTGGCGCGGCGGGCGATGGAGCGGCTGACCCCGCTGCTGCGCGTCTTCGAGTTTGGGGGCATCTTCAGCGGATGGTCCTTCATGATTCTCTGGATTGCGCTCTCCTTTGCCACCCAGGCGGTACAAGCCATCTTCTTTTGAGGATCATCAGGCGACAGGGGGGCAAGGGAGGGGGGCGGCGGGTGATCGAGATCCGGCGGGAAGAGGGATGGATCAGCATCTGGGTTCAGGTGATCCCGCGCGCCTCCCGCAACGCCATTCAGGGAGAGGCGGGAGGACTTCTGCGGATCGCCATCAAGGCCCCTCCTGTCGACCAAGCCGCCAACGAGGAGTTGATTCGCTTTCTCGCCGACCGCCTCAGCATCCCCCGACGACAGATCACCATTCTGGCGGGCCATCAGCAGCGCCGAAAGCGGATTGCCCTGGAGGGAGTCGGTGAAGAGGTCGTCCGTTCCGCCCTCTCGATCGAGACTGCGCGCTAACCGTCCTGGGGATCCTCTTTTTTCGCGGACAGACCACTCTTGTGCACGTGACCATTGGTCTTGGCAATGCGTTCGACTCGCTGCTGGCCTTCCAGCTGAGTAAGCAGTTGAAGCAGGCGGGGATTGAGTTCGCGAAGACGGTCGAGGGTCCTCGTCTGCTCCAGCCAGCGTTGCAGCAGGGCGAGGGGCTGGTCGAGGAGAGAGGCGACCAGCAGCGAGAGCTGCTCCGGATCCGCCGGCGGGTGCTCGAGCAGCTCGATGAGGTGGCCGGCGACATCCCCCCGTATCGAAG
>JBEIJP010000767.1:0-1894 GCA_040380245.1 Acidobacteriota bacterium
CTGAGCACAAAGCAATCGCTCTTGACGGAGATTGAGTCCGCGTGGGGGAAGCTGCCCCGGCCGGTGACGCCGCTCAACAGCAGCGCGCTCCTGACGGGACAGGGGGAGGATCCCCCGCTCGAGCACGAGCTGCGCGCCGAGATGGCCAGCGCGGACCGCGTCGAGATCCTCGTCTCGTTCATCAAGTGGTCCGGCTTGCGGTTGCTGATCCCCGCGCTGGAAGGGCTTGCCGAACGACGGGTCCCGGTGCGGATCCTGTCGACCAGTTATATGGGCGCGAGCGACCCAACGGCGCTGGAGTGGCTGGCCCGCCAGCCCAACATCGAGGTCCGTCTCTCCTACGATACCGCTGGAACACGACTGCACGCCAAGGCCTACCATTTCTGGCGACAGAGCGGGTACTCGACCGCCTATATCGGTTCGGCCAACATCTCCCACGCGGCGATGACGCAGGGATTGGAATGGACGCTCAAGGTGACGGCGCAGGACTTGCCTCACATCCTCGACCGTTTCGCGGCGGAGTTCGCGGTCTACTGGGAGAGCCGGGAGTTTGAGCCCTTTCACGAGGACGATTTCGGGCGGTTTCGCGAGGCGATCGGGCGGTATCGTCAACCCGAGGCGAGCGGCCCGCGGTTCTTTGCCGAGATCACGCCGCGCCCTTTTCAGCAGCGGATCCTCGAGGCCTTGCAGGCGGGGCGAGAGAATGGAGCGCATCGTCACCTGGTGGTGGCGGCGACGGGAACGGGCAAGACGGTGATTGCCGCGCTCGATTACCGGGACGAGGTCAAGCGGCTGGGGCGCCGGCCCAACCTGCTCTTCGTCGTGCACCGCAAGGAGATTCTGCAGCAGGCGCTCGACTGTTTCCGCGCGGTGCTGCGCGACCAGAACTTCGGCGAGTTGCTGGTCGATGGGCAGCAGCCGCGCGAGTGGCGGTGGGTCTTCGCCTCGGTGCAGAGCCTCAGCGCGCAGCGGCCATGGCATCGCCTGGGGCGCGACCATTTCGATCACGTGATCGTCGACGAGGCCCATCACGGCACGGCGAGCAGCTATCGCCCCTTGTTTGAGGAGCTGCGGCCGGCGGAGCTGCTCGGTCTGACGGCGACGCCGGAGCGGATGGACGGGTCGTCGATTCTGCCCGATTTTGGCGGACGAATGACGGCGGAGATTCGCTTGCCAGAGGCGCTGGCGGAGAAGCTGCTCTGCCCGTTTCACTACTTCGGGGTCGCCGACAACCTGGATCTTTCGGGGGAGCAGTTCTGGCGCAACGGACGGTACGCGGAAGACGCGTTGGAGCGAGTCCTGACCGGGGACGATCTGCGGGCAAGGCAGCGGGTCGATCTGATCCTGGAGTCGCTGCGGCGGTATCAGCCGGACCTCGACGGGGTGCGCGGGGTGGGATTCTGTGCCGGCGTGCGGCACGCGGACTTCATGGCCGACCACTTTCGGCGTGCGGGGATTGGGGCTGCGGCGGTGGTGGGAAGCACTCCTCCGGCGGAGCGTGAGCGGTCGCTGCAGGCGTTTCGCGAGGGGCGTCTCCCCTTTCTCTTTACCGTCGATGTCTTGAGCGAGGGAGTCGATATCCCGGAGATCAATCTGGTGCTCTTCCTGCGGCCGACGGAGAGTCTGACGGTCTTTCTGCAGCAGCTCGGGCGCGGGTTGCGCCACGCGCCCGGCAAGGACTGTTTGACGGTGCTCGACTTCGTCGGCCTGACCCACCGGCGGTACCGGATCGACACGCGCTTCGCGGCGCTTCTGATGCGGCAGCGACAGCGACTCGATCGCGAGGTCGAGGAGGACTTCCCCAACCTTCCACCGGGGTGCAATATCCAGCTCGAACGGGTCGCGCGGGAGCGGGTCCTCGAGAAGATCAAGTCTGTACTCGCCCGCCTGGACC
>JBEIJP010000768.1:0-1891 GCA_040380245.1 Acidobacteriota bacterium
CAGCCCGACGACCAGCAACAAGAGGCCAAGGACGAGGAGCGTCCACTGGGCCGAAGTGAAGCGGGGGAAGCGGCGTTCGGGATCCGGGGTGAAGAGGGGGCTCGGTACGGGCAGGTCGGGCATCGGCTCCAGCGCTCGGCCAGCCGCCGCGTCCGGAAGGAGAAGCGACCCCGTCGTCCGCTCCGCCGGGCGCGGTTCCGGTTCGGGCAGGACCAGTTTGGCGGTCGCCCGCCGACGCGTCCCGCAGCGCGGGCAGACCTTCATGAACGGCCGGAGCGTGATGCCGCATTGCCGACAGAAGAGCTCGTTGGACGGTCGATTCTCGCTTCCAGTTCCAGTCGTTGTCATACCGCTTCTTTCGCGCGCCCATCCACCACCGGACGCCTCACGAGCGGGAACGCCGCAGCTCGAGGTTGAGGGGACGCAGGACGACCTCGCTCATCCAGGCCTGTTCCGGCTGGCCGAGCATCGCGACGATGACCGAGGCGACCTCCTCCGGCAGCATGGCGTAGCCAATCTCCTCCGGTTCCTGAGCGGCTTCCCCAAGGGGTCGTCGATTGGCGACGCGGGAGAAGTCCGTCGCGACCGATCCCGGCAACAGGACGGCGACTCGAATCTGAAAGGCGCGGACCTCGTGGCCGAGGGCCTCCGTCAACCCGACGACGCCAAACTTCGAGGCGCAATAGGCGGCCATTCCCCGGATTCCGTTGCGGCCGGCCCCGGAAGAGACGTTGAGAATCTGCCCGCTCCGCTGGGCCTTCATCGTCGGCAGGACCTCGCGGCAGAGCAGAAAGGTCCCCGTCAGATTGGTGTCGAGCACCGTCCGCCAGTCGACCATCGAGTAGCCGTCGATCTCGCCGTTGAGACTCAAGCCAGCGTTGTTGAGGAGGATGTCGATCCGGCCAAACCGCTGGAGAGTCGCCGCGACCGCCTCGCGGACAGAAGACTCCTCCCGTACATCGCACGGGCAGACGACGACGTCCGGCGCTCCCGCGTCGAGCGCCAGGGCCGCGACCTCGGCGAGGGGTTCTGGCCTCCGCGCCAGCAGGGCCAGTCGCAGCCCGCGCGCGGCCAGGGCGAGTGCCGCCTCACGACCGATTCCGGCCGAGGCCCCGCTGATGACCGCCACCTGGCCCGCGGTGAGGATCGTCCGATTGAGTTGCGGCTCATCCATCGGCGCGCTCTCCTCCCCCGCTCAAGTGGCGCCCGAGAAAGGCCAGGACCGTCTGCCAGGCGTCGGCCGCGTCGGCGGGACTGTAGACATCGGGGCGCGTGTCGTTGAAGAAGGCGTGCGAGGCGCCGGCGTAGACCTTGACCTCGCCATCGCGCTGATACTCGCGGAGCGCGGCGGAGAGATGGGCCATCTTGGCGGTGGTGATCCAGGCGTCCTTCTCGCCGCCGATGAAGAGGAGCGGGCAGTCGAGCCGGGCGAGGAGGGAGGTCTCCTCCGGGAGATCGCCATAGAAGGGGGCGGAGGCGTCGACCCTGGCCTCGCAGGCGAGGCGCAGGGCATAGGTGCCGCCCATACAGAAGCCGGTGACGCCGACGGCCGTCACGCCCGGCCAGGTTCGCAGCTCGGCCAGGACGATCTGGAGCCGGGCGATCCCATCTTCGACCTGGAGAGCGCTCATCAATCGGGCGGCCTCTTCCGGATCGGCGGTGACGACGCCGTCATAGAGATCCGGGGCAACCACCAGGTAGCCCTCGGCGGCGTAGCGGCGGGCGATCTCCTCGAGGTGGGGGTTGAGCCCCCACCACTCGTGCACCAGAATCAACGCCGGTCCAGCCGTCTTCCCGACCGGACGGACCACCAGCGCGGGAACCGTCCGCGCGGCCCCACCAAAAGTCGTCCGGCTCGTCTCTACTGCTGTCTTCTCTGTCATGACTGCCC
>JBEIJP010000769.1:0-1883 GCA_040380245.1 Acidobacteriota bacterium
GACCTCGTGGCTGTTCATGCTCCGACAACAGATCCTCATCGCCCTCAGGCTCACGCCGAAGGGACCACGGCGGACCCCGCCCCCACTCGACTTCACCAGGCCCTCGCTGGAGAGATGGAGAAGATCCTCGGCTGTATTCACTGCGGTCTGTGCCTGCCGGCTTGTCCGACTTATCAGCAAACCGGCAACGAGAACGACAGCCCGCGAGGACGGATCTACCTGATGCGCGCGGTCGCCGAGGGGAACCTCTCGCTGGAGGCGCCAGCCCTCTCCCGCCACCTCGATCTCTGCCTTGGGTGCCGCGCCTGCGAGACGGCCTGCCCGGCGGGAGTCGACTACGGCCATCTGCTCGAGTCGGCGCGCGAATCCCTCCGCGAGCAGGAGGAGAAGACGGGGCCGATTCGGGGCTTTCAGCCACAGAAGAAGCTGCTGGCCCTCGCGCTGGGCCACGTCTTTCCCTACCCGGCCCGTCTGCGGATCGTCTTCGGTCTCCTCCGGTTCGTCCGCGGGAGCTTCCTGGTGGGGGGGCTGTTGCGTGGATCCTGGCTGCGCCGTCTCGCCGCCCCGCTCGATTTCTCCCTCTCGCTGCTGGCGAGCACACGGCCCCCGGCGTGGCTGGCGGCGCGGGACCGCGCCCAATCCGGGAACAACCTTGCCCAGACTTCAGCAGATCGTCAGCCCGTCGCCGTCTTCACCGGCTGCGTCATGGAAGGCCTCTTTCGCGAGACCAACCAGGCGACCGCCCGCGTTCTGGCTGTCAATCAATGCCAGCCCGTCGAGGTTCCCACCCAGGTCTGCTGCGGCGCCCTCCACGCCCACGCCGGCGACTTGTCGCAGGCGCGGCAGCTCGCGCGCCGCAACATCGACGCTTTCGACGCTTTTCTGCACGCTCAGACGGAGCTGGCGGGGGCTTCCCCTGCCACCCCTGCCACACGGCCGACGATCATTATCAACGCGGCGGGCTGTGGCGCACTGCTCAAGGAGTATGGGAAGCTGCTCGCGGATGACCCTGGTTACGCCGAACGGGCGGCGACCTTCTCGCGACACGTCGAGGATGTCACGGAGTTTCTCGCCCGGCGCGGTCTGGTGGCCGGGGCGGAGATCGGCCACTCGGTGACGCTCGACGCGCCGTGCCACCTTTACCACGCCCAACGTGTCACCACCGCGCCGGAGAAGGTTCTCAAAGCGATTCCTGGTCTCGACTATCGTCCACTCACCGGCAGCCAGGACTGCTGTGGCGGGGCCGGCATCTACAACCTGAGCGAGCCCGAGATGTCCGCCTCGATCCTCGCGGAGAAGATTGGACACGTCCGGACTACCGGAGCCTCAGTGCTGGCGACGGCCAATCCGGGATGCCAGATGCAACTCGCCGCCGGAGTGCGCCTTCACGGCGCCGACTGCCAGGTCGTCCACGTCGTCGATCTGCTCGACGAGTCCTACGCGCGGGCGGGACACTATCGCCAGTGAACAGCCAGTCCCGCCGCCAAAAGGTCACGACGGAATGGCGACATCGACCACCTTCAGTTGGCACGTCTCCCTTCGGCCCCAGGTGTTGACCTCGACGCGCCCGAGGAGGTCGAGGGTCCTGGCCTGCCGGATCTGCTCCACATACGCGGCCGCGTTCCACCAGAGCGCTTCGAGCGGGCCCGTCTCGCTGTTGCCGGACGATCGACCTGACGGATCGCGCCGAATGCGCAACTTGAGGTGCTTCTCCTTGAGGATCTGGACCGATTCGACCTCTCCTCCACGGAGGAAGAAGAGGGGGGGCGGATTGCCCATGCCGTGAGGCTCCAACCGAGCCAGGGAGCGAGCCAGGGAGAGATCGACCTCAGCGAGCGAGAGCTCCGCATCCGCCCGCAGGACACGCCCCAGGTCCTCCTCGC
>JBEIJP010000770.1:0-1880 GCA_040380245.1 Acidobacteriota bacterium
CTCAACAAGATCGATCTGGTTCCCCCGAGCGAGGTCGACCGGCTCGAAGCGCGAATCAAGGCGATGAACTCGGCCGCGCGCATCTTCCGGACGAGAGACGCCGTCGTCGAGCTCGACCGGATCCTCAACCTGGGAGGATTCAACCTCGATCGGGCGCTGGAGATCGACCCGCGATTCCTTGAACCCGAGTACCCCTTCGAGTGGGCGGGCGTCTACTCCCTCGAGGCCGGGACCTACGAATGGAAGCTCGATCCGGGTCCGGACGAGACGATGGGCCTGGTCCTCCTGCCCCTGCCAGGCGAGACCGTCGCCGGCGAGAGCGAGGCGGCGGATGGGCTGGAGTCGATCAAGATGGATGCCGTCCTCACCTTCTCCGACACCGAGTTCGACCTGACGGCGGGCGAGCACCTCAAGCCGGGTCAGCAACTCTGGCAGCTGCAGCTCGGGGGGCGTGCGGCCCACTTCCCGATTCGGATCACCCGGCCCGGACTCTATGCCATCTTCACCGAGCACAAACCGGTGGAGTTCGGGGCGGGGCTCTTCGGGGAGGGCGGAGAGGTCTCGCCGCTGCTGGCCCACGAGTACAAACCGGATCACGAGCACGAGGACGAGGTCAGTTCGGTCGGGATCAACGTTCCGGGCGACCTCGATGACAAGAAGCTCAACGAGTGGCTGGGCAACCTGCTGCAGACCAAGGGCACAGACATCTACCGAATGAAGGGGGTGCTCTCGATCCACGGCAGCCCGAACCGGTTCATCTTCCAGGGCGTGCATATGCTCTTTGACGGTCGCCCGGATCGGGCGTGGGGCGAGGAGCCCCGCCACAACTCCCTGATCTTCATTGGGCGAAATCTCGATCGACAAGCCCTGCAGGAAGGATTTCGGCAGTGTCTGGTCCGCCCACAAGGGGCGAACCGGTAAGGAGCGACATGCCAGCGGGAACAACGAAGAGCACAAAGCGTCTGGCCCCCCTTGCCATTCGATGGAAGCGGGAGTTTGAGGGCCACATCATCAGTCTGGCCTGGGACCCGACCGGGAAGTCCCTGGCGATCGGGGTGGTCGAGGGGCCTGTCTACATCCTCCCGGTGGACGGCGTGGAGCCGATTCGGCTGGCCGGGCATCGGTTTGGAACCACCACCGTCGCCTGGAGCGCCGATGGCAGCTACCTGGCCAGCGGAGGGCAAGACGGCCGGGTACGGATCTGGAAACCGGGGCAGGACGAACCGCGGGCCGAGTTCGAAGCGGGCGGCAGCTGGGTGGAACAGGTCGCCTGGAATCCTCTCGGGGGCCGCAAGGGGACCCCGCACCTCCTCGCCACCGGGGCAGGACGCGCGCTGCGCCTCTGGGACACGGAGGGCAAGGCCCTCCTCGCCTACGAGGACCATCCCAGCACGATTGCTGATCTCGTCTGGAAACCGGCCTCCCAACTGATCACCACCGCCTCCTACAGCCGGCTCGCCATCTTCTCGACGGTTCTCCGCCAGGCGCAACGGGATTTCGCCTGGAAGGGATCGATTCTGCGGATCGCGTGGAGCCCCAACGGCAAGTTCGTCGCGACCGGAGATCAGGATTCGACGGTCCACTTCTGGTTCGACAAGACCGGGCGGGACTTGCAAATGTGGGGCTATCCGACGAAAGTTCGGGAGCTGGCCTGGGACCCGACGAGCCGCTACCTTGCGACGGGGGGTGGTTTTGACGTGACCATCTGGGACTGTCTCAAGAGCCCGGAGGGAACCAAGCCGATCCTCCTCAAGGGGCACGAGCAGTTTCTCAGCGCCCTTTGCTACCAGCACCGGGGCCGCCTGCTGGCGTCGGGATGTCAGGGAGGCGAGGTCCGCGTCTGGCTGCCGGCTGAGAGTCGACAAGCCCGCACCGGCATC
>JBEIJP010000771.1:0-1873 GCA_040380245.1 Acidobacteriota bacterium
CTCGGAGGCGATATCGACGCCCATTGCGGAAAGTGCAAGGACATCCGCGAACACGTCATTGCCGCCCTCAACGATGATGGCCAGATTGAACGGGTCCAATGTCGAACCTGTCAAAGCAACCACCTCTTCCGTCAACGCTCGCCCCGCGCTGCCACGTCCAAGAGTTCCGCGACCCCGCGGGCTTCACGAAAAGAGGGGACGGCTGACTCGCTCCCCGAGGGGCCGTTGCGCAAGTACTCGATGCAGGATCGCTTCGCAGTGGGAGATCGCATCGATCATCCCCGATTTGGCATTGGAGTGGTCGCCGAAGTCCGTCCGGGCAAGATCGATGTCAAGTTCGGACGCGAACTCAAGACGCTCATTCACGGGGCCTGAGCCCCGCCAGCCATGCCCGGAGCTGGACCATCGCCCGGCCCCGATGGCTCCGGGCCAGTTTCTCTTCCGGTGACAGTTCGGCAAAGGATCGACCACTCGATGGGTCGAGAAAGATCGGGTCGTACCCGAATCCACCTTGCCCGCGGGTGGCCAGGGCAATCCGGCCCTGACAGAACCCGGTGAAGGTCTCCCGGATCGTCTCTCCGGCCCGCTCCCCGACCAGCGCCAGGACGCAGACGAAGCGGGCCTCCCGCTGGTCCTCCGGCACCCCCGTCAGCTCGGCGAGCAGGTGCGCGTTCCGCTCCCGATCGGTGAGCCCCTCACCGCCATAGCGGGCAGAGTAGACGCCAGGGCGCCCGCCCAATGCCGCGACCTCCAATCCGGAATCATCCGTCAGGGTCAGCTCGCCTGAGGCGCGGCCATAGTAGTCCGCTTTGAGCAGGGCATTCTCAGCGAAGGTCGTGCCGGTCTCCTCGACCGGCGGCGGAGGGCTTGCCAGGTCGCCGAGGCCGATCACCTCCCACCCATCGGCACAGAGAAGGTTCCGCAGTTCGGCAATCTTTCCCGGATTGGTCGTTGCCATGAGGATTCGCACGTCCGCACCTCTCGCGCTGTCCCGCCGGCTGTCGGGCGCGCGATCGAGCTCCCGGGCTACCGCGCCTGGATTGGAATTGATGGAGAAGCAGGAGGGAAGACGCGTCCTCCGTCTGCGGTGGTCAGGGGGACTCCGCGGTGAGAGGCTCAACCCCGATCCGCGCAACGGCGATGCTGATGTTGTCGGGGCCTCCCCGGGCGTTTGCCGTGGCGACCAGGAGGTCGGTGGCCTCCTCGACCGGCATCTGACGCAGAATTCGGTAGATCTCGTCGTCCCGGACCATCCCGGTCAGTCCATCCGTGCAGACGACCAGCAGATCCTCCGGCACGAGCGGCAGCGGCTCCCCGCGAACCTCGACCCGCAACTCCTCGCGCAGCCCGAGCGCCCGATCGAGCCAGTTGCGCTCGGGATGGCTCGCCGCCTCCTCCTCGGTGATCAGGCCGTCCTCGAGCATCCGCTGCACGCGAGTGTGATCACGCGTCAATCGGACGATCCGGTTCTGGCGAACCAGGTAGATCCGGCTATCCCCAACGTGCGCGAGGTAGGCCACGTCATCGACGACCACCAGCACCGCGCAGGTCGAACCCATTCCTTTGCAGGATCTGTCCCCCCGCGCTCGTTCGAGGATCATCCGGTTGGCCTCGAGCACCGCCTCGCGGAGCCTTTCCCTCATCTCCTCGACCTGCTCGAGCAGTGCGAAGAAGGTCTGCCGAATCGTCTGAACGGCCAGTCGACTGGCGACCTGCCCACAGGCGCCCCCGCCGACTCCATCGGCGATGATCAGCAGGTCGAGCCCACTCCGCTCATCGCGGATGTGGCCAATGCTGTCCTGGTTCTCGTGTCGCTCCCGCCCGGTATCGGTTCGGTGCGTGATCGTCACCGGTAGTCCCAACCCCCGCTCCC
>JBEIJP010000772.1:0-1872 GCA_040380245.1 Acidobacteriota bacterium
CCGGCGCTTCCCGCCGTCAAACAGATCGCGATCGACAAGCTGGGCATGGGTGTGCTCAACAAGTGCTACCTCCGCTTCCCGACCACCTTCTGGCCGACCACCGTCGATTGGATCAACTACATTCCCGAGAATCACGGCCAATGGGCGGAGTGGGTCAGCTTCCGCCGCGTGTTGAACCAGCCGGTCCTCCTCGGCTTCAACGCGGCGGACTATGGACAACAGATCGAGCCCCTCTCCGATGGCGAGATCGTCGAATCGGCTCTGGCCACCCTGCGGACCATGTTCGGCGGGAACATTCCCAATCCAGTCGACTACCAGATCACCCGCTGGGCGAGCGATCCCTTTGCGAGGGGCTCCTACTCCTTCAACGCCGTCGGGTCGGTCCCGCAGATGCGCGTCGAGCTGGCAAGATCGCTCAGCAAGCGACTCTTCTTTGCCGGCGAGGCGTCGGAGCAGAACTCCTTCGGCACCGCCCACGGCGCCTACCTCTCCGGGCTGCGTGCCGCCGGCGAGGTTCTCGCTGTCTAAGCCGGGAGGGGACCCAGGGCGGACAAGTGTGGACCTTGCTCTCTGTCGACAACAAAAGCGACAGAAGGGGGTGAGCCAAGCGATCGACTGGATGGCAACGGGACGAAAGTGGACCTCGAATTCAGATGAGCGAAGGGTGAGATCAAACAAGTGTGCGCAGCTCGATATCGAGGGGGGGACTCCCCCGGCGGTGGTGGGAGGAGATCTACCCTGCCTGGTCAGTCCCTTCCTCATTGAAGTTCTTCGAGCTGGCCTTTGGCATTGAGCCTCGATTTCTCTATGAGTCTGGAGACTACGGTGAGCTTGCGACGGGTGAGACCGTCCTTGCGTTCGCCGCTCACGGTCTTGGGCATATGAATCTTCCCGCCGGCCACGTTGAGGTGCATAGCTCAACAAAGCCTCTGGGCATCGAGATTGCGTTGGTCACGCCAAATGTTGCTGCGGCACACGCGCGGGCTGTTTCCGCAGGCGCAATTGAGCTTTCCTCACCGACCGAAAGGCCGTGGGGTCAAACGGTCTCATATGTGCGTTGTCCAGACGGCACGCTTGTCGAGCTGTGTACGCCAATTGCCCAATGAGTCGGGCCCTAACTACTCGCTCAAGCATTAGACAGACCAAACGGCCGGTTGCGGGCGCGTATCTCACGGAATACAATACGGCATGATCGAAATTCGCGAGACAGCTGCCTATGCCGCGTGGTTCAAAAGATTGCGAGACCGGACTGCCAAAGCCCGCATTGATATCCGGGTCAGACGTCTCTCCTTGGGCAACTCAGGCGATATCCGCCCAGTAGGAGAGGGAGTATCAGAGCTGCGCATCCATTTCGGCCCCGGCTATCGGGTCTATCTGACAAAACAAGGAGATACCGTCGTCATTCTGCTTGCAGGCGGCGACAAGGATTCTCAAGACGAAGATATTCGTCTCGCAAAAGACCTTGCTCGAAATCTCTAGGAGAAGCAAATGACTAAAACCACGACAACAATCTGGGACCCAGCAGCACACCTCGCCACTGCTGATGATATTGCAGCTTATTTAGAAGCTGCTCTTCAGGATGGTGATCCACAGGTTGTCGCAGCTGCCCTGGGTGATATTGCCAGGGCCAAAGGCTTGAGCCAAGTGGCAAGAGATGCTGGTCTTGGCAGGGAGAGTCTGCAAGAATCACTACCCTCTTCGGGCAATCCTGAGCTGGCTACAGTATTGAAGGTGATTTCGGCGCTGGGTTTGGAATTGCACGTCACTGCTACTGACGAGGCGAAGATGCCTGTCTAACCAGCCCCTCGAGTGGACAGGCCACCGCCACCAGGGAACAGGCCATCCAAGGTACGCCAGAAGAGCGGGCCGGAG
>JBEIJP010000773.1:0-1858 GCA_040380245.1 Acidobacteriota bacterium
ATGTCACTTGCCATCACGAGTGTACTTGGTGGTGTCGGCCTGGTTGGGCAAGTGCGTGACAGCAATAGCCGGAGAAAAGCTCTTCCCGCGCAAGAACTGAAGAAACTGAATCGTCTCGTTCCGCTCCGGACCGGTCGAGATGAGGGCAAAGGGCGCCCCGGAAAGTTCCGCCAGCCGCAGGAGATAGGCCTGCGCCCGTCCGGGCAGCTCCTCGAAGCGGGAGATTCCCCGAGTCCGGGACTGCCAGCCCGGCAGGGTCTCGTAGATGGGCTGGGCCTCGGCCATCTTCCCGGCATCGTAGGGAACCTGGTCCGTCTCGACGCCATCGATCCGGTAACCGACGCAGATCTGGATCTGCTCCAGTTCGTCGAGCACGTCGAGCTTGGTGAGGGCCAGCGCGTCGAGCCCGTTGACCATCACCGAATAGCGGGCGATGACGGCGTCGAACCAGCCGGTGCGGCGCGGTCGTCCAGTTGAGGCCCCAAACTCCTGGCCTCGAGCGCGGATCCCCTCGCCAATCTCATCGTCGAGCTCCGTCGGGAAGGGGCCGCCACCGACGCGGGTGGTGTAGGCCTTGATCACCCCGATGACCCGATCGATCCGTGAGGGCGGCAGGCCCGTCCCGGTCAAGGCGCCTCCAATCGAGGAGTTGGACGAGGTGACGAAGGGATAGGTCCCGTGGTCAATGTCGAGCATCGTCGCCTGGGCCCCTTCGACGAGGATCCGACGACCGGCCTGCGCCGCCTGATTGAGGTAGTAGGTCGTATCGCGGATGTGAGGGGAGAGAACCGCGGACCAGTGCTTCCCTTCCTCGATGAGCTGCGCCTCGTCGATCGGCTCTCCACCGAGCATAGTCAGGAGACGGTTGGCCTGGCGGGCATTGTCCCGCAGTCGTTCCGTGAGGGCGGTGGGATCGGTCAACTCGCCTACCCGCAGTCCCCGGCGTGCCATCTTCTCCTCGTAAGCCGGACCGATGCCGCGCATGGTCGTCCCGACGGCGTTCCCGCCCCGCCCAGCCTCGATCGCCCGGTCGAGCGCGACGTGATAAGGCAGGATCAGGTGCGCCCGATTGCTGACGATCAGATTCTCCGGGGTGACGGTGATGCCCTTGGCGCGCAGCTCCTCCATCTCCGTGATGAGGGCACGGGGATCGACGACGACTCCATTGCCGATGACGCAGGGTTTGCCCGGATGGGTGATCCCGGATGGGATGAGGTGGAGGACGAATTTCTGCTCCGCGCCGCCCTGCCGGATGATCACCGTGTGGCCCGCGTTGTGTCCGCCCTGATAGCGGGTCACCAGATCGAAGTGCGGGGCGAGCAGATCGACAATCTTTCCCTTCCCCTCGTCCCCCCATTGTGCGCCGATGATTGCCAGGTTCATTGCGTGATGTGCGTGTGCGGTGTAGGTGGATCGGGAGGGCGGACCATTGATCCTCCCTCCCGCGGGGATGGGTCAGGCCGAGCGGGTCGCCTCGAGGTACTTTTCGACCGAGACGGCCGCCTGAACCCCGTCGGCAACGACATTGGCCAACTGGTAGATCGGACGGACACAAAGATCGCCGGCGGCGTAGAGGGCCGGGACATTGGTCTCCATCAGCTCGTTGACGAGAACGCGCCCTTCAGGGTCAACGTTGACCATTCCCTGTACCAGCTCGGAATTGGGGATCCAGCCGATGAAGACGAAGACCGCCCTGGCGTCGAGATCTTCCACCTCGCCGCTCTCGAGATGACGGACGCGAATCCCCTCGACCTCCTTCTCACCGTAGATCTCCTCGATGACCGACTGCCAGACGGGGTGGACTTTCGGATGGTGAAGGTACTCCTCGATGAGGATCTTCTGCGCCGTGAAGTGGTCA